>JAAHGL010000450.1 GCA_010692635.1 Symploca sp. SIO2C1
TCCCCCCTTAGTAAGGGGGGAATAAGGGGGGTAGCAAGATCTTGACCTATTTCGGTGAGAATCTTGTATACACGGTAGTTTAGTTGGTGAGGGGTCACACCCTACATCGATTCGCCAACAGTATCTTTAAACGACCGGTGGGGCAAGGGTTTCACTTTAAGTTGACACTAATGATGGCAATTCGCCCTTACTTGATAAATTACCAAAAGTAAATATGATTAATATGAAAACCTCCTGTCTTCTGTTCCCCTCCTTGGAGGGGTTAGGGGTGGGTTCTGCCTCTTGCCTTCTAACACTACTGCTAGCAAGTGGAAATTGGGGAATCGGCAACAATCACCAGCCAAATGGAACATTAGCAGTAGCACAATCCAATTCTAACTGCGATCGCCTTGGTCCTCTGATCAGGATTGAGGGGGGTGAGGCAAGGATTAGACGACGAGGTAATGCCAACTACCAGTTAGCAAGGGTTGGTGATGTGCTTTGTCGTGGCGATCGCATTAAACTAGGAGAAACTACTACAGCAAGAATTCGCTGTGAGATTAACAATCAAGTGGGTATCTACATATCAGGTAGAGAATCCGGTGCCGCTAATCCTTGTCCCCCTCCATCTCGATGTGATGTAACTGATTGCAATCGGGAACCCAATCCCATTATCTCCGCTGAGATTATTAGCCCCCGTAATACCGCATTACTAACTAACAAGCCAAGCTTTGTCTGGCGTCCTGTAGCCGATGCTACTAGTTACATTGTGGTACTCAAGAGGCTATCAGGGGAGGAGGTGTGGCAAAGGGAAGTGAGTACAACACAAATGAGCTATCCTACGGATCAACCTCCCTTGAAATGGGGCACTACTTATGAGCTGAGTGTAACACCTTCTTCTAGTAATAATGCAGAATCAGCAGAATCAAAAATTGTCGTACTCAGTGAAGAAAATGTCCAAATTGTTCGAGACAGTGTTTTGCAAGCACAATTGGATGAGACAATAAATATTCCTCCCCAATTTTATCTGTACCTTAACTATAACCTCAGGGAACATGCGATTAAGACACTAGAAGCATTGGTTAAGCAGGGGAAAGAATCGGCAGATGTTCAACTTTGGCTCGGTGATGTATATTCGCAAGTACAATTACCTGAGTTGGCCAAAAAGTCTTACTTAAGATCCGCTGAACTAGCCAAAGCCTCTGATAATCTTAAAGCAGAAAAACTAGCTCAAGAGAGACTAAAGGAGCTAGAGGAATCTGTTGGAACTGATGATTAGTACCGATTGTGGAACTGGCATCTTGCCAGTGACACGACTAAAACCGTAGGTTGGGTAGAACGAAGTGAAACCCAACACTCAAGCACATTGCGTTGGGTTACGCTATCGCTTCACCCAACCTACTTAGGGTTTGCTGAATAAGTAGTCAGGAGTCAGGAGTCAGGAGTCAGGAGTCAGGAGAATAGGAGTTTAGGAGTTTAGAATAGTCTTTAAAGGGGATTATGGGTTAAGAAGATGCAAGGAAATTGCAT
>JAAHGL010000451.1 GCA_010692635.1 Symploca sp. SIO2C1
CTTACAAGGCTCGAAGTTGAAAGCCCCCGTCTTTTAAGCGGGGGATGAAAACGAGAAAACGTCTAGTTAGCAGGATTTATCCTGCCAGTCTTTTTTGTCGGGAAATGTCTTATGAAATCATGTATGATTTTATAAGATGAGGAAGTGAGAGTGTTTTATCTAACTTACGAGTACAAAGCAATTCCGACCCCAGAACAGATTCAACTGATAGAACATACCTTGACCGTGTGTCGCAAGGTTTGGAACTTTGCTTTGCGTGAACGTAAAGACTGGTACGCATCTCGTAAGTGTGCTATTAACGCTTGCTCAATCTCTACTGAATACATCACGCCCGTTGACGCACCTCGTCCCACCTATGCACAACAGTGCAGAGTATTAACTCAAGCCAAGGCAAATTTTCCTGACCTTAAAACCGTTCATTCTCAAGTGTTGCAACAAGTCCTTAAGCGATTAGAGGCGGCATTTATAGATATGGGGCGTAAAGGAATGGGATACCCCCGGTTTAAGAATCGGTATCGAATGAGATCCTTTGTATACCCGCAACTGGGACGGGGTGAATTATTGAGGGGTAATCAGATTAAACTGCCTCAGTTGGGATGGACGGAGTACGTTAAATCCCGTGAAATTCCCCTAGGCTTTGTTGTCAAACAAGTTCGGGTAGTTCGCAAGGCTTCGGGATATTTTTTGATGTTATCCCTCGAATGTGATGTAAATGTACCAGCTCCAGTACCTTCTGGGCATCCTAGAGGGCTGGATTTAGGGTTGGATAAGTTTGTGGCAACATCCGATGGAGAGGTGATAGATAGAACCCGTTTTTTGAGTTCACTGCAGCGCAAGTTGAAATTACTGCAACGTAGGCTCAAGCACAAAAAGAAGGGCTCAAACAATCGTCACAAGTTAAATCGGAAGATTGCACGGTTACATCAACGCATTAGTGATAGCCGGAAGGACTGGCATTTTAAGTTGGCTCACAAGTTGTGTGAGGATGCGGGGATGATATTTGTGGAGGATATCGACTTTCGAGTATGGGCGAAAGGATTATTTGGTAAACAGACTCTAGATGCTGGTTTTGGGCAGTTCATTGAGAGATTGGGGTGGGTGTGTTGGAAACGTGGTGTGTATTTCGACAAGGTAAATAAGGACTATACCTCACAAGTGTGCCCTCAATGCGGTACTCATACGGGGAAGAAAGACCTCAAGAGTAGATTGCATCTTTGCAATGAGTGTGGATACATTGCTCATCGGGATGTGGCGGCAGCGCAAGTTGTTCGCAATCGTGGAATAGCCCAATTGTCTGAGGTGGGACGCATCTTGGACGTTAAAGAAATTGCCTGTGGAGATGGTCTGGCGGGGACAGGAAACGGTCTAGTTAAGAATCCGAGAAACAGGAAAAAAGGTGGACAGGCGCGACTTAAGTCCGCCTCGTAACATCCTTGAAGAATCCCCCGTACTTTAGTCGGGGGAGTACGTCAAC
>JAAHGL010000452.1 GCA_010692635.1 Symploca sp. SIO2C1
TCCCTCATTACTCATTACTCATTACTCATTACTCATTACTCGTTACTCATTACTCATTACTCAAAAAAGCTCTCCCACACCTTTTTTCACCTCACCCGTCTCCATGTCTCCTCTACCTCCCCCTTAAGGATAGGATGTAGGATGAACTGCCAGACAAGCTAAAAACTTCCGTATTTGTTCTAGGTAAAGCTTTGGTTGCTCCAACATGGGAAAGTGAGCGGTATTAGCAATCTCAATATATTCAACTTGTTCATTGAGCCTTGCTGCATTACTACCTAGAGCTGGAGGGATAATCTTGTCATATTCACCAGAAATTAATAAGGTGGGTACAGCTAATTTGGCAAACTCTTGGGGCATAACCTCCGCTGCATACTTACTAACTGCCGTCAGCATTGTACCCAAAGCTGCTGTTTCATCCGCGAGCAGGTAATCTTCTAAGAAAGGCCGACTGATAGCTCTAGGTAAGGGACGGTGTAAAAATCTTTGCATGAACATTGTACTAGCCAGGGGAATGCGAAGGAACCACCAAGGACGGAATTTAACCACATAAGTACCAAATTTGTGGAATGCGGCAAAAGATTTCTCTTCGTATTCAAAAATACCGCTACAAGTAAAAATCGCCCGTTCGACTCGCTCTGGATAGCGGTTGACAAACATGCAAGCAGCGGACGCCCCCAAGGAGTGGGCATTAAGATAGATACGACTCAGCCCTAGAGCATCTAACAACCCTGCCAAATCTTCAGCATATTCTTCCATGTCATAGGATAATTCTAGGGGTTGTTGGGGTAACTTTGAGCGACCAAAACCACGCAAATCATAGAGTAAGCAGTCAAATGAATCGGAGAGGGCATTAGCCGTACTTTCCCAATAGCGAGCCGAACCACCCCAACCGTGGATAAAGACGATGACTGGTTTGTTTTGCTCTGGCGTTGACTTTTTAATCCATTGGTAATAGTGGTCAACACCCCGAACTTGAATGTAAGGCATTTAACTTGTCATTTGTTATTTGTTATTTGTTATTTGTTATTTGTTATTTGTTGTTTGTCATTTGTTATTTGTCATTTGTTATTGGTAATAGGTTGCTCAAGACTTCAGCTTGCTTGTCACCCCCTGAGCTTAGGTATCTAACATTTCAGATGATAACAAAGCCGACAAAAAAATAATACTTCTATTTTGGAGCAAAATTCCTATTTATAAACACGCATGCGATCGCCTCAGGATTCTCATTCCTTGCCCTTTAAGCCTTTTGCTTTCCCACATACACCCTACACCGTATACCCCATACCCTACCTACTTTTAAAGTATCTTGTCACCCCCTGAGCCCCTACAGCGAAACAACCCTTTCCCAATTACCAAGGATTCCCAATTATTGTGAAAGCACTCCAGTAAAAGGGATGGCTTAGTTGTAAA
>JAAHGL010000453.1 GCA_010692635.1 Symploca sp. SIO2C1
CTCACCGCACCCTCCATTCAATCCCTGGCTTTAACTCGTCAGCATCGCCAGAGAGTCCAAAACCTCTCAGGGGAAGCCTTAGTCGCAGGTAATCCCACTATGCCTCAATTGAGATTAGGCCCCAACCTCAGTCGGTTAGACTCTTTACAAGGTGCAGAAAGAGAAGCCGAACAGGTAGCTGCCATACTCAAGACTAAGGCTCTCATTGGTGAACAAGCCACTGAAACTGCCATTGTCCAGAGGATGCAAAATGCCAAAATTATCCACCTTGCCACTCACGGATTACTAGATGATATCAATGGTGTCGGTTCCCCAGGAGCCATTGTGCTTGCTGCTTCTGCTCAAGATGACGGTTTCCTCACCAGTAGGGAAATTATGGAACGGTATGGACTACCTAATACTACTCCCCTGCAAGCAGAATTAGTGGTGTTAAGTGCTTGCGATACCGGCAGAGGGGAAATTAAAGGAGAAGGAGTAATCGGTTTATCTCGTTCCCTAATTGCTGCCGGGGTTCCCAGTTTAGTAGTTTCCCTGTGGAAAGTCCCCGATCATGCTACCCAAGAGTTAATGTTTGAATTTTACACCAACCTCTACGAGGGGAAGCTAGATAAAGCTCAGGCACTGCGTAAAGCGATGTTAACCATGCTGAAAGAAGGAGAAAACCCAGACCCCGTGGATTGGGCAGCTTTCACGGTTATTGGTGAAGCTGAATGATTTAACTTTTGTCGGAACATTTGTACGGGCAAGATGCCCGTTCCACAAGAGCACCAACACCTAACACCTGCTACCTAGGAATTAGCCTGACTTTGGGAGAGTAGCTGCTGGAAGTCTACCATTGAAGCGATCGCGATCGCTTCTCTCAACAGCTGCTTCAAAACAGAGACATCTTCTATCCGATTAATAGCTTCAATCACTTCTGGTGGCACTACTTCAAACCTTACTTCCAAAACTTCGAGTACCGATTCGCGAGCTGTTTGCACAGATCCCCGTTGCATTCCCCTGATTTCCATATGGCTAAGTAAAGGCATTTGTCTCTCCTGTTGATAACGATTCAATTGTTCTTCAAAACTCTGTTGTAACTCTTCTGGCAATGTCATCATCCAATCGATCACCCGGAAAAGCTTTCTGATATCCTCCTGATCGTAACCTTTTTCCAATAGTCTCCTCACCAAATCCCATTTCCCTTGCTGCCGCTTTTGTGGTTTACCCTGCGTCATCATGGTTGTCAAATGAGCCATAGTCATGATGGCAAAGGGATTGGTACTTTCCTCTAAATCCTGCCACTTTGCTTGATAATCCAACAGTTTCACGATCGGAAACTTCAGTTTTAGCTTACAACCTCCTAGTGCATAGCCGTAGCTCTTAGGACGCCAATTGGCTCCTTTATCCCCTAATACCGCTAAGCT
>JAAHGL010000454.1 GCA_010692635.1 Symploca sp. SIO2C1
GATCTAAATGCGGCGATCAACATAAAAAACAGGGCGGTGGGGCATCCCGTTCTTAAAGCTCAGTTAACGTCCTATGCAACAGCAGGAGTCGCTGAGAAGCCCACGCTATACCGCGATAGCGGTTAGCGCTGGGAGTATGTCACTGTAATAGCAGCGCGATCGCTTGTATCTCAAGGAATAATGGATAAAGCTTGATTATTCTTAATACAATAGATACTGGGACTTACGCACTTAACTGTCATGCTGAGGTGATAGTTAAGCATCACCGGCTGTCTGGAGATCCTTCGCTAGCGCTCAGGATGACATAATTCCGTGACAGTGCATAAGTCCTAGATACGAAAAACACCACTAGCTCACAGAGTTAGACTTATGGATACTTCACTAGTTAGCTCTGAATCGGTTGAGCTTCTGTCAAGGATTACTGGGCAGCAACTCCGCCAACAAGACCTCACCCCTACTGTAAGATTTATAGCAGCTTTGGTAACAGTTCTGCTGGGCTTGATTTACGCTGATGGCACGGTTGAAGATGAAGAGAAGCAATGGCTACAGACAACTCTTGAGCAATTTGTCCCCTCAGAGAGTAATGTGCGTCGCTTAACTCATTTGATATTCAAAGGAGTGATCAAAAATCAAGTTTACGCTAAAACTAATCAGTTGCGAACACTGACGGCTCCCCTCTCAGGATCAGAAAGATTTTTGTTGCTAACCTTTTGCTATCAAATGTCAGCAGCCAATAACAAAATGGATTATCCTGAGCAGAGGTATTTGGAGGCAATTGCGAAGCGTTTAGGGATTGAGCAGCGACATCTAGCTGTCTTAGAGCAACAATTCAATGGTCTAGTAATGTTTGAACCAGCAGCTTTAGATGAAGTGCATGATCTACTTAAGCCTTCTCAGTTCCATATGCTTGATAGTGTGCTTGTTCAAGCAGCTGGAGACATGCTAGCAGTTCTGCCTGCTAAACAATAAACTCAGTTGATACAGCGTTTTTCATTTATATGAGGTACAAAGAGCCTGGTTTTTGGGAATGGGGAATGGGGAATAGGGAATCGGATCTTTACCTCACTAGACTAAGAAATGCTGTAAGCGTTGGTAGAGAGAATTAATTTTAAACTCTTGCCTGTCCTAAGCTAATTTTAGTTGCTGCTACAAGTCTATTGATGATCGACCTTGATTTTGTAGAGGCGATCGCAAATTGCTCTGAGATTGTCCTGACTATTGATAGGTTCTCGCGGTACGGGTAATTCTGTATTCGGCCAAGTTAGTAAATCATGGCAGGGACAAACAGGAGTAGGTATCCCGGCTATTTTGATGGGTATCGGCATCTGACAAAGAGCACAAGACTCTACTTCCCAGTAG
>JAAHGL010000455.1 GCA_010692635.1 Symploca sp. SIO2C1
CCAATACATTAAACCGCTTCCTGCCACTGGGTGCTTTAATAAATACTCGAACAAAAGACCATAAAAAAGCCAAATAGGGCGCTAACACAAAATGAGCAGCATCAACAAAGTACACCTGCCTTGATCCGTTCTTCGCCTTTTCCAGCAAAGGTTCCAGCGTTTTTTTTAAAGTCTTCTTGCTTGATAGGATCAGCTTTTGCCGGAACCATTCCAGTCTTGCGGTATTTCATCCCCATCTTCTTTAGAAAGAGACGAACTCGTTGCGAACTGCGTTTGATCCCCGTCATTTCCTCAATTCTATAAGCCGCTTCTTTCATTGTTGAAACCGGATGCTTTTCAAAATACGTTTTGATGGCCTCTGAATGTGACTCTAATTCACTTTTTGGAATATGAAAGACAGGTTCCAATAAGCGAACCAGCCCCAACTCATTAAATCGCTTCAAATAATTCGTCACCGTGGTCGAACTGATACTGGCGAGTTCACCAATCTCTTTATGACTTAACCCTTTTGATTTCAACCAAAGTGCATGCATAAGACGCCTGATTTTTGCATGTTCGTTGTAGTAACGTTCTCTATTTATGCGTTCTATCTCCTCGGGTGAAAAGGTAACCGTAACCAAAACAAACCGCCTTAATCATCTGTATTATTGGAAATGCTATGCTCTATTATCCCGTCAACCAAAAGAAAAATTCAAACAAAATTGCGTGCTAAGGTATAACTCATTGAGCGCTGTTTGATTGGCGGGCGAGTGAAACCCTTTATCAAAACTGCAGGTGGCCAGGTCCACAAATCGTTCCCTGGCTTCACTTATCATGCTAACCGCCACTTGATCGTCCGTTGTTTTTTCCATCACCTGATGATGCAATATAAACTGATACTGATCTTCCAGCACACAGACTTTTAACCCCAATTCAACCGGAACACCCGCTTTGCCTTTAACAATCCATTCGGTATGAGGCTCAAAAATAGAAAACACTTTCTCATCATGCGGGATCTTTTCCCCTTCCAATACGCGACGCCGAATCTGATCTATTTGACGCTCAGCGTGAGCCATGTAATCTTCAATTTCAACGACCTTAAGTCTTTCGGTGACTTTGGATAACCCCTTGTTTTCCAGTGTGTTCAGACTCAAACGGGCTTTGGTTAAATACTGTTGGGCGACATCAATATACGTTCGATGGGCTTCTACCATTTGCTCGTGACGTCTGGCTTTTTGGGCCTCGGTTTTTCCACCTCCACGCTTTTTCATCTGAGCAGCTCGCATTTTTCTTTTCACCTGCCTAACGTTGTAAGCTTGCTGACGCCAGCCAGTGACATCATGCGTATCACACAATCTTG
>JAAHGL010000456.1 GCA_010692635.1 Symploca sp. SIO2C1
TTTTGGCTCAAAAAGCTTGCACAATTGAAAAAATCTGGGAGCTAATCGAGGGGTAATTCACTCATTACTCATCACTCATTACTCATTACTCATTACTCATTACTTCAAAACCCGAATCAATCGACTTTTTCAGCAAGCCCTAAGTAGGTATATCTATAGCAATCCTATTTAGGTCGTGGTAATTTTATAAAACGCGGTCTTTGCTATACCTGGGTTAGAATACAAGCGTCCTACTCTTCGAGAAGCTGAAGAAGGCGTCTATATCAAGTGTCAGAAAGTCCTTTGTACGCTTTGACACTTGACCAATAACATTATCATTAAACATAATCCTTAAGTCTTCCGCACTGCTTCATGTCTAACCCACCACCTCTGGAACCTCAACCCCAATCACCAAAACAATTTGAATTAGATTTACTTAAACAGGAATACTTTTTCCTGCAAACTACTGTTGAAGACTATAATAAGCAAATTTGGGCCATCAAAGCCTTAGGAATTAGCGGAACTGGCTTGGTAATTAACCTGGTACTCAAGGAAAAAAAGAACGAGATTGCTTTAATTGGTTGTGCCATTCCCTTGTTTTTCTGGTTGTTAGAAAGTCAATGGAAGCACTTTCAGCGAGGCTTCTACCCCCGTATCCTGGAAATTGAGGAAATTTTGAGGAAGGAAGCTAATTTACGGGGCCCAGCCATTTTTGGTGTCTGGAGTCGTACTTTTAAACGAACTACCACCCCCAAACGCCGAGGTTATCTCTGGGATGGTTTATTGAACCGCAGTGTATTTCTCTCCTATGTACTAGAAATTGTCTGTCTGTTGGTGCTCTCAGTGATTAAACTTCCCTCTTAGATGCACTATGTTATGAAAGTGTCCACCAGCATAAAAGTTTTAGAAGGTTCAACTCGTGCAGCACGGCGGAAATAACCTACCAGTTGGAGATCGATAGAATCCTTACTCTATAAGCATTCTTAATTCTTAATTCTTAATTCCGCGCAGCGATACTAGCAGCTTCATTGAAGCAAAATCAATTTGACTTGGAAAATCTAGCTACACTGGATTTAGTATCACCAACTAGCACCAGTCATTAATTAGGTTACAGAATTTAGGGCAAAGCCCACGCTTTTTAAAGGTGGGATGTAGCGCAAGGCACTTTTAAGTGCAGTTTAAAAAATGTACTGCCGATAGTTAGAAGTGCTGTATAATCTACTAGGAGGTGATGAGAATGACCTTTACACTCACCTATGAATTTAAACTCAAACCTACTGCTCACCAAAAAGAAATATTTCAACAGTGGTTAGAAACCAACCGCCAAGTATATAACTATGCTTT
>JAAHGL010000457.1 GCA_010692635.1 Symploca sp. SIO2C1
TTGGACTTTGGACAAAAAAATAAGGTTTGCGTAATATTTACGCAAACCTTATTGTGAGACAATAGCTTCTCCATCTCAGCAATAATCTTTCGCTGAGAAACGGCTCACTCAAAGACTGGAGGAGCACTGTTCATGGTACTTTTTCATGAGTGTTTTTACATTTTTGCTGTTTCTTGATAACTTGATGGCATTCATTCAGACTTAACTCATGACGGCGAGAACCAATGACAATCAGCCACATAGGTTTCCAGAGCGTTTGGCCTTGCTCATCACTAACAACAACTTGGAGTAATCGAAACGGATGCTTGTGCATCTTATAGTTTTTAGTTCCCCTCATTAACAATTGGTTCCAGCAGGAGAGCTTGAGATTAAGTTCCCGCCCCTTGAGAGTGGTAAAAGTTGAGTGAATCATTTCATCAGGTTCAGTCCACGTCGTGTCATCTTTTAAATCAAACTTATCTCCATACCAACGGGGATGACCTACAGATTTAGCCGTTTCTTCTGACGGAATAAATTGGTGATAAAAAACCCGATTACTTCGGATGCGACAGATGGTTACTAAATTATCTGACTTGACTTGCTCGCCAAGAAAACCTCGTTGGCTGTAGAGACTATCGACAACCAAAACTGATAACTTACCTTTCCAGGGTACGGAAGAATGATTGAGAATTGTGTTCAGTTGTTTCTGGGCTACAGCAATATCTTTTTCCCCGGAAGGCACACGTTGTCCTAACAAAGGAATTGTCCAAGGTGCATTCTCAGTTTCTCCTGGTTCAGGCAAAGCAGCAACTACTGAATAGGCATGACCAATATTGATGGGCTTATTCCCTTTGATAGGATTGGGTTGATAGATATAGGTTTTATCTGATAAAGTAGCTGAATATGGTCGTGGGTAAGGAGTTACGTCTACTCCAAATAAATAAAATTGTCGTGAAGTAGGTGGAGGTACAGTAGCGGAAACAAGGTCGAATAAGCCATCAAAAGCTTTTGGATAATCGGGATGGTCGGAAGGAGGTAAAAAATCTTGAATTGCCTTATATAAACTATTATAATCTCGGCGAAATAAAGGATTCAGAGATAGTTCAGCGACTGAAGAGGCTTGGCAGTTTGACGAGAGAGAATCTAGCAATTCCATGACCACAGAACGCCGGGAACCAAGAGCCTGATAGAGTTTGCTTCTCCAAGTCCTAAAATCTGGGACAGATTGAGTTAATGTTGGCTGGTTCATTAGGAAAAATAACAAAAATAAAGATTTGCGTATTATTTACGCAAATCTTTATTGTAAAATAGTTTTCCCTCAATCGCTCAGCCCATGCC
>JAAHGL010000458.1 GCA_010692635.1 Symploca sp. SIO2C1
ATAACAGATGTGCTCGGGAGCAACCTCCAGAGGGTATAATTAATCTCTGGAGGTGAAAAAGAGTGTTTAATCTGACATACGAATTTAAGCTTAAGCCGACTAAAAAGCAGGTAGATACTTTCGAGAGTTGGTTAGAGATTAATCGAGGTGTGTATAACCATGCTTTGCGTGAACGTAAAGATTGGTACAGCTCACGTAGTTGTCAGATTAATGCTTGTCCCCTTAAAAGTTGCTACATAATTTCAGCAGACGCACCACGTCCAACATATGCATCTCAATGCAAATCTTTGACTGCTGCCAAGAAACACTATCCCAATTTAAAAACGGTTCAATCTCAAGTATTGCAGCAAACTTTAAAGAGAGTTGAGGGAGGATTCACCAATATGTGGGAGCGCAATTTTGGGTTCCCAAGATTTAAAAAATCAGGTCGTATGCGTTCGTTTGTCTTCCCTCAAATGAACGGGGATAGACTAAAACCTTCGATGGTTAACCTGCCGAAAATTGGTTGGGTTAAGTTTCGCTCATCTCGTAACATACCAAAAGATGGAACAGTAAAACTTGCACGTATAGTTAGACGTGTTTCTGGCTGGTATGTAATGTTAACAATTCAGTGGAATGTTGAGATTCCTCAACCAAGACCACATGGTAAGGGAGTAGGAATTGATGTGGGATTAATATCAATGGTTGCCACTTCTGATGGTCTTTTAGTCAAGCGTCCGAGGTTTTTGATTGATGCCGAGAGTAAGCTGAAATTGCTGCAACAGCGCGTCAACCGAAAGCTGAAGGGCTCAAAGAATTGGCATCAGGCACAAAGGAAGGTTGCTCAACTTCATGAGTACGTTGCTAACTGTCGAAAAGACTGGCACAGGAAGCTAGCGCATCAATTATGCGATGGTGCAGGAATGATATTTGTAGAAGATTTAAACCTGGTTGGCTTGTCTAGAGGAATATTAGGAAAGCATTGCTTAGATGCCGGGTTTGGTCAATTCTTTAATATTCTCCAACAAGTTTGTTTGAAGCGTGGTGTTCATTTCCAAAAAGTGGAGGCACGAAAAACTTCTCAGATATGTCCTTCTTGTCAACAGGAAACAGGCAAAAAGACATTAGCTGAACGTATTCATAAGTGTGATAATTGCGGCTACACAGCTGATAGAGATGTTGCCGCTGCTCAAGTAGTTCTGATTAGAGGACTTGCAGCCGTAGGGCATACGGTCAAGATGCTTGCGGAGGGTAAATTCATCAGAATCCCTTTGAAACAAGAATCCCACGGTTTTAGCGTAGCGTAACCGTGGGAGTGTCAA
>JAAHGL010000459.1 GCA_010692635.1 Symploca sp. SIO2C1
CACAAAGGTTAGACACTGTACGGTTTTCAGTATTTGCCCATTTTGTCAAATAATCTTTCGCCTCCCATTCGCAAGTAAACATAACTTTCGCTTTTCTGGTTTGCCCCATTGCTGTGTACTTGAGTGTGCTAATAGCTAATGGCTAATGGCTAATGGCTAATGGCTAATAGCTAATGGCTAATGGCTAATGGCTAATGGCTAATCTCTGATTTTTTCGGTGATTCAATCAATGTATGAATTCTTACAGCCCTCAGCTAATATTATGTCGCGATTTAGTATCAAAACTAAGCCTAAAAATTATCATCAGGATCGATTCCGGCTTTCCGGAGTAATTGTTCTAAATGTTTAGCTTTTTTTTCAGCAATTTCCTTAGCCTGACGTTCCTGTTGAAGTTGTCCTTCAAAATGCTGTTGTGTCGCTACAATTGTTTCCTCTGGAGTTAAATATCTTTTTCCTTGCCGATCATACCAATATAACCATTCTCTCGTAATTCCTTGATATGTTCCTTCTTCTCTACCAATACCTAAATTAATTTCTGACAACCATACCGGTTCACCTGCTAATAATTGATATTCTCCCTCCTCAAGTTGATATACTTCCAAACGGGGTTTTCTTTTTCTTAGTGGGTTATAGATAACATAATATAAGATTCCCAGTTCAGCATAATCTTCTTTCTTTTGTGTATATTCTCCTCGTCTAGTTTGGGAAATCACCTCTAAAACCATAATTGGCACTTTCTTCTCTTCCCATAAAACATAAGATAAACGTAAATCTGAGTCGATAATTCTGGGTACTCCAATACTGAGAAAACCATCAGGTACAATTGCTGGTTCATCAGGAATAAAATAAATTCCCATGTCCACCCCAAAAAACCAATCCATTCTTTCTGACCAAATCAAGGCAAGAATAGCTTCTAGCAGACCAGGAATCAGATGTTGTAGTTGATTATCCACTGGTGTATCATCAGAGTCAGGTAAATCTTCAGCATAGGGTAAACATTGTCGAGGATTATATTCTAGTAGCATAGCTTCTCAAAACAATATTTATTTCTTATTATATTCCGCATTCCGCAACCTAAAATGTCACACTAAAGATACACAATAGAGAAATGCGCTTCAGCAAGCCCTAGTGCAAGAAGGCAGAAGGCAGAACCCACCCCTAACCCCCTGACAAGGGTAGGTTTTTTACATTAATCGTATAATGGGGTGAGACAAGGTAGACAAGGGGGGAAAGTGGACAAGGGAGAAGAAGACAAAAGAAGCATTTTTTTCTCATGAAGATCTCGTTATCTAT
>JAAHGL010000046.1 GCA_010692635.1 Symploca sp. SIO2C1
CTCTACTGCTGCTAATTGCCAAAACACCTTCTAGGAGCAAAGCAGGTAATGAAATTCCTCCAAATATCAAGAGAATATATAAAGCCAACCGCTTGCGAACTATGGTGGAGATGACAGTTATAATTATTCCCAAGGGAATAAAAATAATTCCATAGTAAACAATTCGGTAAATATCTATCTCAGGAACATTGAGGCGATCATTCCAGTGAGGAAACTTTAATAAATAAAACAGAGAGAGTGCTGACTTAAGATCAGCAGAGTACAAACGATTTAGTTGATCTACATAGAACTGAAGCACTGAGCCATCATAGGTAATAATTAAATGATGGAAGTCAGTATCAACAAAAACATCAGGAATAACCATGGAAGGTTTGGTTCCATTTTCCCCAGTCAGAGGTGTCCGGAGTCGTAAGATCAGGTCAGTGCCTTTTTGACCAAGGGTAAAGTTACGATGATCAGGATCTCCTGAGAGGGAAAGAATTCGAGCTACTCCTATCTGTTCAGTATCAGCAGTGGCGATGGTAGCACTCAGGGTAAAATTAGGAGTTTCTCGCAGCTGTTGGGTGAGCAAAGTAGCAGGTTCGTTCGTTGCTAACCAATGATTGGGAGAAAACAATACCCCTTCTGCTTCCTGAGGAGCCTTATCTTCTCCTTGCCAAACTAAATCTGGAAGTTGCTTTGTCTGATCTTGGTAGTTTTCTTTACCAATTAGTTGATAGGAAGCCAGAAGAGAATCCTCTATTGTTGCTAAGGAAGATTGCTCAGAAAAGAACGATGCTACCTCATTGTTGGATATGGCTCTCTTAACAAGAGTTATTTGTGAAATAGACCCTTGCCAAGGTCTATTTCCTGTCCTTTCATTCCCAAGCAATAGCGGAAAACTATCGTTCCAATTACTAAAGTTAGTCGCAGTTTGCAGGGCAAAGGAAACTCCTACAGCTAGGATTAAATACCCAAATAAGCCAACTGTCAATTGCTGGAGCGAGAGGTTGTTTCTGGTTTCTTCAATGCCTACTGAAGATTGACTAAAGACTTTGGCTTTCCATCGTTGCCAACAGATACAACCCAGTAACCCGCTCACGCTATTGAGCAGCAGATCACTAGTAGTAGGCTTCCTGGCTGGTAGAAATATTTGCAGGATTTCTACCGTTAATGATAAACAAAAACTAGCGAACAAAACCCCCATAATTGCTGCTATCCCTCTTTTGTTACTTTTTTGGAGTAGACAAGCTAAACCAAAGCCAAAGGGAATGAACAGTAAAACATTGCCTAACCAGTCGCTGAGATTACTTTGATTCTGAAAACTACTGACAATTTTCTGAAGAGCAAAATCATCTGGGAAGGCAAAATTAAACGGGAAGAGGGTCGTAACTAATACTAGTAAAATGCCGCAAGCTACTGTTATAGGAGACCATTGCTCCATTAGCTCATAGAAATTGGTTTTAGAGCTGCTGTTAAGAAGCTTGCGTACATTCATTGGTCATTAGTCATTGGTCATTGGTCATTGGTCATTAGTCATTGGTCATTGGTCATTAGTCATTGGTACAAAGGACAAACAACAAATAACAAACAACACTAGACAATGGTTGGTTCGGGAATCGGAACAATAAACTTGCCTCCTTGTTGTTGATAAGCCTCCTGCTGTTGCATAATTTCCTGGGCAAAATTCCACGCCAAAATCAGAACATAGTCTGGCTTATCCTCTATCAGTTTCGATGGTGGAAAAATCGGCAGATGATTTATGCTCATGTAGCGACCATGTTTGAATTTATTCAAATCAACTACATAATCAAGGAGTGTTTTATCAACTCCTACATAACTCAGCATCGTTGTTGCTTTAGCTGCCGCACCGTACCCGACAACCCTCTTGCCTTGCTTCTTCAAGTCCCAAAGAATATCGAGTAACGACTCCTTAATTTCTTGGACACGTTTGGCAAAATCTCGATAGTAATCGATGCGATCTACTCCTCTTTCTACTTCTGATTCTAAGAGAGATTTAACTGACTCTTTAACTGCCTCAACTGGCTCTACAAACAGACGCAATGAGCCGCCATGAATAGCAGTGCGCTGGATGTCATTGAGAAACAAACCATGACTTCTGAATAACTTATCCAAAGCAGTCACTGAAAAGTAGCACAGATGCTGATGGTAAATGGTGTCAAATTCGCAGTGATCTACTAAGTCAACCACATAAGGTGCTTCAATTACTGCTACACCAGTCTCTTTCAAAAGGGTGCCAATACCTGCGACAAAACCATTCAAGTCTGGCACATGAGCTAAAACATTGTTGGCAAGGAACACATCTGCTTGTTTTCCTTCTGCTCGCAGTTGTTTTGCTAAGTCTTTCGTAAAGAAAGTGCACTGGGTGGGAATACCAGCTTTCTGTGCTGCTTCAGCAGGGCCAGAAGCAGGATCAATACCTAGTACAGGGATGCCCTTTTCTTTAAAGTTTTTGAGCATATACCCATCGTTACTAGCAGCTTCAATCACTAGACTGTTGCTATCCAGGTTCCTTGAGGCAATTATTGCTTTGGCACTGTCTCCAAAGTGTTTGAGTAGGGAGGGAGAAATTGAGGAAAAATAGGGATACTCCTGACAGAATAGGATTTCTGGGGGTACACTCACGGTGATTTGCACCAAGGAGCAATGAGGACAGAAAGCTAGGTGAAGGAGTGCGGTATATTCGGGTTGCTCTAGTTGATCTAATCTCAGCAGTCCATCAGCCAGAGGAGTGTAACCGAAGGAAATGATTAATTCCAGATCAGAATTGCCGCAAGCACGGCAAGGTGGTAATGAGTCAGCCATTATCTAGTCAGCAATTTAAGATTTTAGGTTTTAGGTTTTAGGTTTTAGGTTTTAGGTTTTAGGGAAAGATGGAGGCGCTGCCTATTCTACAAAATGGTGTGAAATCACAATAATTTTTTGATAACAGGGACATCAGCTTACCAGTCCACCTAACACCTAATACCTAACACCTAACACCTATTTCACTACTGCTGGAGCTTCGGTTTTCCAGCGCAGGGTATCATCCAATTTCCCACTACCGAGTAATTGTTTGATGTGGGCAATGCGCTGATATCTGGGTCCCTCAAACTCTTCTAGGGTTAACCCAACCTGTTTATAAGCTTTGTAGAGCTCTTGGGCTCCTTTGCGAGCATCCCATTGGGGTTGGAATTCAGGAATCGCCTCGCGGATTTTACTGGCGTTTACCCGATAGCAGCGCTTATCTGGTCCAGCATCCTCAGCGTATTCAATTTTGCAGCCTGGGACTGTCTCTTGGACAATATCGGCTAATTCCCGAATGCGATAGTTGTCCTCGTTGCGTGCCACATTGAAGGCTTGATTGTGTATTACTTCACGGGGAGCATTCATCACCGCAATAAACGCCCGTGAGATATCTCCAATGTGGACAATGGGACGCCAAGGACTACCATCACTCTTGATATACACCCTTCCTGTAGTAAAAGCCCAAGCTACTAAGTTATTGAGCACTAAGTCAAAACGTAGGCGAGGGGATACACCGAAGGCTGTGGCATTGCGTAGAAAGGTAGGACTAAAGTTGTCGTCTGCTAACTTAGTAACATCCTGTTCTGTACGTACTTTGGAAATACCGTAGGGAGTAACTGGGTTAAATGCAGACTCTTCCGTTAACCAGTCTTCGCCGCCAGCGCCATAGTTGCTACAGGAAGAGGAAAAGACAAACCGGGGGACGCCTGCTTGTTTAGCTAATTCAGCCAGACGGACTGAGGCTAGATGATTAATCTCATAGGTTAAGTTAGGATTGAGGTTTCCTAAGGGATCGTTAGACAATCCTGCTAGATGAAGTACCGCCTCAAACCCTTCTAAATCAGATGCTTCAACATCACGGATATCCTTTTTTACTTCCGTAATCTCTTGGATTCCTTCACCAAAAGTACTGTTTGTAAATAGATCGCTATCGAATCCTACTACTTCATGCCCTTGAGCTACTAACATAGGCACTAGTACCGTCCCGATGTAACCCTTGTGACCCGTCACTAATACTCGCATCTTTTTCCTCCCAAGTTTTCCAAGGTGCATTACCACTGTTCCACAGATCTTCTAACCGTCGCTTATCTCGCAAGGTGTCCATGCATTGCCAATACGAGTTATGTTTATAAGCCATTAGTTGACCATCTTTGGCTAGATTCTCTAGGGGAGCTTTTTCCCACTGAGTATCATCTCCTTCGATGTAATCAAATATTTCCGGTTCAAGAACGAAAAAGGCACCGTTGATCCAGCCTTCTCTAGTCTGAGGTTTTTCTGAGAATTCGCTAATTTGATTCTCCTTAAGGTCTAAGTGACCAAAACGAGCTGGTGGGCGTACTGCCGTTAAAGTGGCTAATTTGCCATGGGAGCGATGGAAGTCAAGGAGTTCTTGCAAATTGATATCAGAAACTCCATCTCCCCAAGTCAGCATAAATGTTTCATTGCCCATGTAGGGAGCTAAACGTTTAATGCGGCCTCCAGTATTAGTACTAATACCGGTGTCGATTAAATCAACAGTCCAATCTGGTTGGTAACCCCCATGCCTTTTAATTTCACCGTTGCGTAAGCTCACAGTAAGATTACTATTTAGGGAACAGTAGTCAACCATGTACTTTTTGATGACCTCGGCTTTATAGCCGAGGGCGATGACAAATTCATTGAAATTGTAGTGGGAATAGTGCATCATAATGTGCCACATAATTGGCTTCCCACCAACTTCTACCATTGGCTTGGGTTTAGTCTCGGTTTCTTCAGCGAGGCGAGTACCGAGACCTCCAGCTAGAATTCCTACTTTCAAAATTTACTCCTGAGCTGCTTGACATTTATTCAAATATTGATATGAGCGGCATTAAAACTACTTGATTGCTCAATATTTGAACTATTCGTGAGTTTTTTGTACGACTAAATTAAAAAAAAAATAAATCAATTTAATTCAATCTTATACTAATTTTATTGGACTCAATAAGCATCTCAGTCTTTCTTAGATGAATAACAAATATAGACATTGTTCTATGTAACTTGGTTAGATGATGTATGGACGATCTTGACATCTGGGAAATAAATTGTCAATTAAATTACCATTTGATGAAGTAAAGAAAAATTAAGAAGTAACAATCCTTAGTATTTGACAATGAGCTAGTACGATTATTCAAAAGGCAAGAAAACTTGTACAGTAAGCTTTTTGATTTTTTTTAACTCGTTGGCATTATTGAAGCACGCTCCAATAAAAATAAAAGTGCCTAGTTGATTGCACATTCGTGCAATCGCAACTGTATTCCTAATATTCATTGTTATTACTCGCAGCAATCAAATATTTTTCATACTCATTTCAGGTTGCATATATTTTTTATCTTTCTCTCTTAAAGTTACAACAACTTAGCTCATAAAGTGTTATGAATTTCTCGATAATAGGTCAAAATTTACACAATCTTTAAAGTGACATACCCCCGAAAAGCTCTGATATCATGTCCGCCTAATCGCTTACGATAAAAACTTCTCCGCGTCCCCGCGTCCCCGCGTCTGGAGCGTCAGCCTTAATGATAAGTATTCAACCGGACATGATATGACGGGGGTGACAAACAGCTCGAAAGCTTTCTGAATAAAGCTTTGCACCTCATTGAGCTTCCAAAAGATGAGTGTTGAAAGCTAATCTAGCTATTCGCACCTTCAACTTTGGCCACCATCAACAGCGTCTTGAGTACTGAATCAGGGTTGAGACTCATCGAATCGATTCCTAACTCTACCAAAAACTGGGCAAACTCAGGATAGTCACTAGGAGCCTGACCACAAATACCAATTTTACGCCCCTTTTCTTTAGCCGTAGCGATCGCCATTTTCACCATGCGCTTGACACCCTTATTGCGCTCATCAAAGATGTGTGCAACTAAAGCTGAATCCCTATCTAAACCAAGGGTCAGTTGAGTTAAGTCATTAGAACCAATCGAGAAGCCGTCAAATACCTCTGCAAACTGATCTGCTTCAATAACATTACTAGGTAGTTCACACATTACATAAACCTGCAAACCGTTGACACCCTTCTCTAGTCCATATTTTCCCATTTCGGCTAACACTTGACGTCCCTCTTCTGGGGTACGACAGAAGGGAATCATCGGGATAACATTAGTCAAACCCTTTTTATCCCTTACCCGCTTGATTGCCTGACATTCTAAAGCAAAGGCATCTCGATACTTCGGATCACAATAACGAGAGGCTCCCCGCCAACCTAGCATCGGGTTTTCTTCCTTCGGCTCAAACTGCTTGCCCCCCAAAAGATTGGCATACTCATTGCTCTTGAAATCGGACATCCGCACAATCACTGGTTTAGGATAAAAAGCAGCAGCAATCATGGCAATCCCACGAGCCAGTTTATCGACAAAGAACTGAGGCTTATCCTGATAAAGTTTGGTTTTCTCAGCAATTTTTGCTTTTATAGCTTCATCTTCTAGCTGTTCAAAGTGGATTAAGGCTAGGGGGTGGACTTCAATATTATTAGCAATGATGAACTCCAACCGCGCTAAACCTACACCATCACAAGGGATAGCTGCCAAACTAAAAGCTTGCTCTGGGTTACCCACATTCATCAAGATTTGGGTACGAGTGCTCGGCAAATTTTCCAAAGTTGTCTTTTGCACCTCAAAAGGCAGTAAACCTTGGTAAACTCGTCCTTCGTCCCCTTCTGCACAAGAAATAGTCACTTCTTGATCAGTTTGCAACACATCTGTGGCATTACCACAGCCAACAATGGCGGGAATTCCCATCTCCCGGGCAATAATGGCTGCATGACAAGTGCGTCCCCCCTGGTTAGTCACAATTGCACTAGCTTTCTTCATGATCGGTTCCCAATCAGGATCAGTTCGATTTGTGACTAAAACTTCACCTGCTTGGAACAGATGAATTTTACCTGCATCCATAATTACATGAGCTTTGCCTTGACCAATGGCTGCACCCACACTGCGACCAGTAACCAGAATTTTGCTATGCTCTTGGAGTTGGTAACTTTCGAGTACGTGGGCAGATTTTTGGGATTGCACCGTTTCTGGACGCGCCTGGACAATAAATAGTTCACCGGTAATACCGTCTTTTGCCCATTCAATATCCATTGGGGTATAAGTGTTACGCACTTGGGAATAGTGCTCTTCAATCTCCACAGTCCAACGTGCTAGTTGGAGAATCTCATCATCGGTGAGACAGAATTTACTGCGTTCAGAAGGAGCTACCTTGACATTTCTTGTCAGTCTGGAACCTCCTTCGTCGTAAATCATTTCGATTTCTTTGGTTCCCAAGCGTTTTTCTAGAATTGTACTGAAACCTGCTTTGAGAGTTGGCTTAAATACTAGGTATTCATCCGGGTTAACGGCTCCCTGGACAACATTTTCTCCTAAACCATAAGCTGCGGTAATCAAGGCAGCATTCCTAAAACCAGTTTCTGGATCGATGGAGAACATTACTCCAGAGCAAGCTAAATCAGAGCGCACCATTTTTTGGACGCCAACAGAAAGAGCTACATCGAAGTGATCAAAACCATTACGCTGGCGGTAGGAGATGGCACGATCTGTAAAGAGAGAGGCAAAACACTTATGGCAAAATTCTAATACCCCCTTGTAACTATTTACATTTAAATAAGTTTCCTGCTGACCTGCAAAGCTAGCATCTGGAAGATCTTCAGCAGTAGCAGAAGAGCGAACCGCCACATCTGTACCTTCCCCATAGCGATCGCATAATCTATCGTAAGCTTGTTGAATTGCGGCCTCGAGTTCTGGGGGGAAATTTATACTAAGGATTAATCTTCTAGCTTGTTTACCATGCTGCTGAAGATTATTGAGATCATCTACATTTAAGTCAGCAAAAAGTTGACGTAACTTAGCTTCTAAGCCTGCTTTCTGGATATAGTAGCGATAGGCATAGGCGGTGATGGCAAAGCCAGTGGGAACATTTACCCCCTTTGGCTGTAGTTGTTGAATCATTTCACCGAGGGAAGCATTCTTCCCTCCAACCACAGCAATATCTGCAATTCCTACTTCATCAAACCAGAGGATAAAGGATTGAGTTTTACTAATCGGGGTAAGCTTTTCTTGTATTGATGTAACCATAATTATTTTTTTTCATTACTAATTTGATTCTAGCGATCTCTATACTGTGCAGAGCTAAAATCATGCTGTTATATGAAGATTTGTGGAATAAATTAACTTTTTGAAATCTTATATTCTAAGATTAAATTATAGTGGTGTGGCATAATTAAAATATTGCAATAAATGTAGGTTGGGTTAGCGATAGCGTAATCCAAAAAATGTGATGTTAAAATATAATTTTATTATAGAAGTAATTGTTAAGCTAGCTTTATCTGGCAAGATTATTATCATCACATTCTATTCACTTTTAAACTGAAGAATCCACTCTCAAAGAGATTGACCGTATTAAGAGAGCTCGTAAGACAGTAGCAGTTACAAAATTGTTGGAAGTAGCCAGTTTCTCAGTGCGATAGCGCAAGCTTGCTCTGTAAGCAGATCACATCTTAGTGCCGTGGCACGACTAAAACTGTAGGTTGGGTGGAACGAAGTGAAACCCAACAGAATATACTCCGGTGTTGGGTTACGCTATCGCTCCACCCAACCTACTTATTCCACTATTTTAGGGGGTGAACGAAATTTTGGGTGGGATTTCCTAGCTAAGTATCCAAAAATTATAAGTTCTCTCTTCTCCCTCAGCTCCCTCAGCTCCCTCAGCTCCCTCAGCTCCCCCAGCTCCCCCAGCTCCCCACCCTTTTTTTCGCTCACCCTATTTTAGGTGTGTCGCGCCACTAGAGTCCCAAAGTTAAACTAAGCAATTGCATTTTTCTCTTATTGAAGAGTTCCCCAGGAGTGTTTCGCCCCCCCAAGTGAATGGGAGAAACACTATCTTCTACCTCCTGCCTCCTGCCTTATTTCTCGAGAGTTGGGATCGCTTTTTAGCCTCTTGTTCCCAAAATATGACCTTGCAGGCAACTTATAGTTTTTTATATGAGATTTTATATGAGCTTTGATATAAGTTTTATGAGATCAACCGACTCAAAGCAAAGCTAATATAAAAACGTAGTTAATCAGAGGAGCTGGCAATTGAAGAACGTTTAGCTAAATTTTACTCTCCCTTTTTCGTGAAAAACTGCCGATACAAGTCACAACTCACAATCGCGCGATCGCCTGAAACTTTAATCAATCCCATACTACTCAATTTATGAGTTAGAATCGGATCTAAGGTAACAGGTTCAGTGGCATTAACGACAGTATCCAAAGCTTGTGCTAATTCGGGCTGTTGTTCCAAGGCTGCCCAATGACGTTGCAAGTGATTACGATAAATTTCCGTAGCAATAGGGGCAACTTCTAGTAGTTGGGATAGAGTTATCTCCCCTCTACTAAGATGATAGAGTGCTAAGTGTACCAGTGCTGGATGTCCCCCAACCATTGCCATTAATTTTCTGATTTCTTCCCCATCTTCCCAGTTAAGTCCGTAGGATGTTGCCAACTGCTGTACCTCTTGGTGGGTAAAATTCTCTAATTGAATTGGCAATCCCACATTGAAAGGAGACTGATTAAGTTTGAGAGGAACATAAATTTCCGTCGAGTGAACCACAAGCAGACGAAGCTTTTGCCAGATAGCCAATCTTTTTGCTTCTTCGTACCAAGAGCGCAACAGAGGTAAAAAATCCTTCGCTACTTGAGGATGCTTTAAAATTAGGTTCACCTCATCCAATGCCAAGATTAGGGGAGTATTAATCGATTCGAGCAAATAGTCTTGGAAGTAGAGGGTGCAACTAATTTTACTTCCGAGATCTTCATCCCAATACTCATCTAACCTGGGTTTACGCTGAAGCTGGCGAGCAATGTTGGCACACAGCCAGCGCAAAAATTGATTCGAGTCACTCAAAATTGCCTGATCGACTTGTTCTAGGTTTAAACTGATGGTGTGGTATCCTAGACCATCGGCATAGTCAAGAACTCTCAGAAGCAGAGAGGTTTTACCCATTTCTCTGGGAGCTTTAATCCTAATGAGCGCTCCGGGTTTCTGGATTTCTCGATAAACTTGCTCCTCAAGGGAATAACGTTTCAGATAAAAAGGAGAGTCGAGAGGGACTGAGCCACTGGGGTAGCAAGGTGAGGTATCATGATTAACTTGGGCAGGATTTTCCCAGTGTTCTTGCTTCACAGGTTTTGTCTGTTGGGTTGTTTGGGTTGTGACATAAGACTCCAGCAGCACCCGACAGTTTTTCTTGGTCATGTGCTCACCAATGATCTCTGAGAGTCGCCCAAACAACTCTGGAGCAACGACATTGGTAAAGTAGCCGGGACTATAGCCTGCCTCGATCGCTATTTGGTTATAAGTTTTATACTGCCAAATGCCACGCAAAATGATAATTTCTGCGGAATTAAGGGGACGATTTTTGCTCTCAATTAGCTGAGAGTCAACAGTCTCAAGCAGATAATCGAGGTTCATAGAGATTACACACTTATTTTTGCCGCTCTAAAAACGCTAGCATTAAAGATTAAGTATTTATACGTAAAAAGTTCGCCAAGCTACCCAAGATTTGCGTGCTACTTAGCATACTACAATTTGATGGGCGTAATGTAGGTTAGCGTTTCTGGAGCTCCCATCTCCCAATCATTAGCCAACCAGATCAAATAAACCTAACACCGCGATCCCCATGAGTGATAAGCTATAAAACGGTATTGTTAAGATTTAATACCAAACCTACCGTTCAACTTTATCGGTAAAAACCACTCTTATCAAACTTACAGGCGCGAGCATGGTCAGCACCACAGAAAAGACAAACACTGGCGTTATTACCCAAATCATCGGCCCGGTGGTCGATGCTGAGTTTCCCAGCGGCAAAATGCCACAGATTTACAATGCCTTGAAAATTGAAGGTAAGAATGATTTAGGAGAGGATGTCTCCGTCACCTGCGAAGTGCAACAACTACTAGGTGACAACAAAGTAAGATCCGTTGCCATGAGTGGTACAGATGGTCTAGTCAGGAGTATGGAAGTTATTGACACTGGCGCCCCCATCCGTGTACCTGTTGGTCCAGCTACCTTAGGACGAATTTTCAACGTGTTAGGCGAAACCGTTGATAATCTCGGACCAGTCAACACAGAAGAAACGTCCCCGATTCACCGCTCTGCTCCTAAACTGACTGAGTTGGAAACCAGTCCTTCTGTTTTTGAAACAGGTATCAAGGTGTTAGACTTACTAGCTCCTTATCGACGGGGCGGTAAAATTGGTCTGTTTGGTGGTGCTGGTGTAGGCAAAACCGTGATCATGATGGAATTAATTAATAATATTGCCATCAATCATGGTGGAGTATCCGTATTTGGCGGTGTGGGTGAGCGTACCCGTGAGGGAAATGACCTTTACAACGAAATGAAAGAATCAGGGGTTATCAATGAAGAGAATCTCGGTGATTCTAAGATTGCCCTAGTCTATGGTCAAATGAATGAGCCACCAGGTGCTAGGATGCGTGTTGGTCTTGCTGCTTTGACGATGGCGGAATACTTCCGGGATGTAAGTAAGCAGGACGTTTTGCTGTTTATCGACAACATCTTCCGGTTTGTACAAGCAGGTTCTGAAGTATCGGCGCTATTAGGTCGGATGCCTTCTGCTGTGGGATATCAGCCAACCCTAGGTACGGAGATGGGTGAACTGCAAGAGCGGATTACTTCTACTACTGAAGGTTCCATTACTTCAATTCAAGCTGTCTATGTACCTGCGGATGACTTGACTGACCCCGCACCAGCTACCACCTTCGCTCACTTGGATGGTACAACCGTATTGTCTCGTGCCTTAGCATCTAAGGGAATTTACCCCGCAGTTGACCCCCTAGATTCAACATCTACTATGCTGCAAGCAAGTGTTGTGGGTGAAGAACACTACGCCACAGCTCGTGCTGTACAGGCAAATCTACAGCGGTACAAAGAACTCCAGGACATTATTGCCATCTTAGGTTTGGATGAATTGTCTGAAGATGACCGACTAACGGTGGCTCGTGCCCGGAAGATTGAACGCTTTTTGTCCCAACCTTTCTTTGTAGCGGAAGTTTTTACTGGTTCTCCTGGTAAGTATGTTCCCTTGGAGGAGACAATCAAAGGATTCCAAATGATCCTCAATGGAGAATTAGACGAGCTGCCAGAGCAAGCTTTCTACCTAGTAGGCAATATTGACGAAGCGATCGCTAAAGCTGAAAAAATCAAGAGTTAGTCATTAGTCATTGGTCATTAGTCATTAGTTCTTTGTCACTTAATGATTAATGACTAGTGAGAACAAACAACTAAAAACAAACAACAAACAACTAATAACTAACCAATGACCTTAACTATTCGTGTAGTGGCTCCAGATAAAATCCTCTGGGATTCTGAAGCTGAAGAAGTAATCCTCCCTAGTACTACCGGTCAACTAGGTATCTTAACTGGTCATGCTCCGCTATTGACAGCTCTCGACGTCGGTGTAATGCGAGTTCGTCCAGGGAAAGACTGGGTACCAATCGCTCTGATGGGTGGATTTGCAGAAGTCGAAGACGATGAAGTGACGATTCTCGTCAATGCTGCTGAACGAGGAGAAACTATTGATAAGGCAGCAGCAGGCAAAGCTTTAGAAGAAGCACAAGTTCGTTTTGATAAAGCTGAAAGCGGTGATGATCGTCAGGAGAAAATCCAGGCAACTCAAGCTCTGAAAAGAGCACGAGCTCGTTTTCAGGCGGCTGGTGGTATGGTTTGAAGCTGGTTATATCCAGCAAAAACCTTCATCATACCCTCAAAATCCCTCTCCCTTAAAATGGGAGAGGGATTTTGAGTGAAATGCTAGATTTGAGGTTATCTGGCTTTAGATGCTAATACGAACAGGTAGGGGATGAAGCTTAACTTTTTCCTAGATTAAGCACAGCCTGTAAAAGTAACTTCAGGGAACTTTGCCTGAGCTTCATTCATGGGACGGTTCCTACCTTCTTCTTGCCAATAGTTAATCACTTCAGTGGCTTTATTGAGTAGCTCAACACGATCTAGTTCGTTGATCCAGTGTTTCGCTTCCATCTCATCTTTCAACTGTTGCCAAGCATCATTTCGTGGCCAAAAGAAGTAACAGGTTAAGGGACTAGTGCCTTTACCCACTATTTGATCTACAGCTAGTGCTACGTTCTCATCTAACCAGAGAACCTTTAAAAGAAATTTCGACAATCACACCTCCAAGAATATCCTAGGCTTTTTGAGCATTACTTTACAATCTTTAATTATAACCCAGGGCTCAAACCTGAGCAAAAATTAACCATTGGTTGAATTGGCTTATTAGTTGCATTCCATAGAGTACGAATTTCTTGACCAGTAGTTAGATTCCAGAGTTTAATAATGTTACCCCAGCCACCACTGGCTAGGGTTTGTCCATCTGGAGTGATGGCGATAGATTCAATAATGCTGGATTGCCGAGGAAAAGAGCGGAGTTCCTCGCCTGTGTTCAAGTTCCAAATTTTCATCGTGTTGTCCAAACTACCACTGATTAGGGTTTGTCCATCGGGACTAACAACAACTGAACTTACCCCAGCTAAATGACTATCGAGGGTGCGCCGACGAACGCCAGTGTTCACTTTCCACAAGTCAATGGTACGATCGCCACTACCACTGACGAGAGTCTTGCCATCAGGGCTAAAAGCAAGAGAGTTGACTCCAAAGGTTTGACTAGTGAGTGTACGGAGTTCCTCTCCAGTGCTAAGGTTCCAGAGCTTAATCATATTCCAGCTACCAGTAGCTAGGATTTTTCCCTTAGGACTGATAGCAATAGAGTAAATGCTGTCTGGATGTCCCGTGAGCGTCCGAATCAGGGA
Organism: Symploca sp. SIO2C1; assembly: GCA_010692635.1. Lineage (GTDB taxonomy): Bacteria > Cyanobacteriota > Cyanobacteriia > Cyanobacteriales > Coleofasciculaceae > Caldora. The sequence continues at coordinate 13,845 of JAAHGL010000046.1, forward strand.
GTGAGGTTCTCCTAAGCTCCACACTTTAATAGTTTTATCACCACCAGCACTAACCAAGGTTTGTCCATTAGGACTAATTGCGATCGCTTCTATCCATTTAGTATGACCTACCAAGGTACTAACTTCTTCACCAGTGCCCATATGCCAAATTTTAACTTGCTTGTCGTGACCTGTACTAGCAAGCAATTTGCTGTTGGGACTAATGGCAAGGGACAAAATCGGTAAGGAATGACCGGTAAGGGTACGAAGTTTGACGCCAGTTTGCAAGTTCCACAGAGTAATTTGATTGTTACCAGTAACACCAGCAAGGGTTTGTCCATCTGGTGCGATTGCTACAACTGAATGTCCGGAGAGGATACGAGCTAGCAGATGAGGAGGTTGCTGTGAGGAAAAAGAGGCAGGGGAAAGCCAACAGCTGGGAAAAGCAAGGGTTTGGGAATATTTTCTGGAGTCTGCAACCTGGAAACTGGAACCTTTCCTCGTCGCGAAGCTACCTTCCTCTTTCTTGTTTAACTGTTCAAGACTGACGAATTTTATCCTATCTATACTCTCTTGCTGCATGAATGTATTTGCCCAAGTCTTGTCAGCTGCAATAGCAAACAAGAAACTCATCAGTAGGGTGAGGTTAGTAAGTCCGAGAGCCATAGCGATTGCCTTTAGCACCAGTTTGCACTGAACGCGAAGTTAGAGTTTTACTATTTGTCGGTAGGTAGACATAAATATACGCAGCGTCGGGTGAGCGAAAAAAAGGGTGGGGAGCTGGGGGAGCTGAGGGAGCTGAGGGAGAAGAGAAAACTTATAATTTTTGGATACTTAGCTAGGAAATCCCACCCAAAATTTTGTTCACCCCGCAGCGTCGATTCACTCATTACTCATTACTCATTACTCATTACTTCAAAACCCGAATCAATCGACTTATTCAGCAAACCCTATCTAGTGCAGCGCGGCGGAAATCACCCAAAGCGTGAAAAAAGCTTAAAAAGCTCACTGTACAAGCTTTCTTCCCTTGGAGCCTTCTGCCTCCTGCCTCCTGCCTCCTGCCTTCGGGAAATCAACTCCAAGATACACGACGGAAAAAACACCCCAATCTCATTAATCTGAATTATTTAACTCAATCATAAAAGCCATAATTACAGAAAACAAAGCCATATTAGCCAACCAATAGCTAGTATTATGGTTTTCCACTATTTGCTCAACCATCAGCACGGCATCTTCGCTAGGAGCCAATGTAAAGACAATCCGGCAATTGGGATTTTGCTCAGTTGTCATGCAGACAATATCGTAGCCGTTCTCTGTTGAAGCACGAAGCTGCAGAAAGCCATCATGTCTATACAATTCTAAGCGTTGGCTAATTGTCTGGCAACGCTTTTGGGGACTCCAAGCATCACCAAAAAAGTCAGAAGCTTCAGGCTTTAAAGTTAACCAATCAGAGGTATAAACAGACTGACCTTCTGGAGTATACATCACTGTATACTGACCATTAATCAGTTCACAGGTAAATTGAGTATTCTTTGGTATCTCTTCAGTAGTATTTGGTATTTCTTCAGTAGTAACAGGTTGATTATCGGTAACATTAGTGGTACAGCTAGTTAGTAGGGTAGTTAAACCAAGCAATAGATAAATAACCCATCGATAAAATTGGTCATTGCTCATTGGTCATTACTTATTACTTATTACTCATTACTTATTACTTATTACTAAAGTTATCTTCAATTGGTGGTTTAGGGTAGGTAATGCCGTACTTAGCAAATACTTGCTTCGCCCGTCTGATAAGATCAGTTTTGTAGGAAAATTCATCCCTTGCATCCATTGGATATGCTCTGAGTTTAAAATGACTTCCCCACAAAGTTTCCTCCATCTGTACTGCGATCGGTAACTTTAATTGTGTGTACTTGCTGGTGTAAGCTACCTGGTAGAGAATTTGCATTACCAATTCAACATCAATATCATGGTCAAGGTAAAAATCTGTTAGAACCTGAGCCTCTAATTGACCACTGTTGGCATTGGAAATTGCCTCTGTCCAGTTTTTACTATGGGGAATATTGACGATATTGTCATCAGGGGTTTGCAAACGAATGCCTCTGAGTCCATAACCAATTACTTCCCCATAATGGTCACCAATTTGAACTCGATCTCCCATGCGATAGGTAACTTCAAATAAAGCCATAATTCCGGCAATTATTGAACTAATTAAATCCTTAAAAGCAAATCCTAAAGCAACAGCAGTAGCACTACTTAAGGCTAAAACATTTCTAGCAGATAGATAAACAAATAGATTGAGTAAATGGCTAACGACTACAACAATAATCAATCCTTTAAAAAAAGGAATAGATTGCTTTACCACTAAACGAAAACGACGAGGAACTTGCTCAGATAGCCAGTCGGCAACTACCTGAACTATTCTTAAAATTGCGTAGGCAAATAAAATACTTAGAACTCCATTGATTATTTTAGGAGTAGTTATGTTAGTAAATATTCCTCGTTGTAAGCTATCACTAGCTTGCAGTTGAGCTAACCAGTGAAAGTGACTGGACAACTGTAAAATATCAATATATAGGTGAGATATTAGGGTAAATGAGGTCATGATCAATCTTCTTCAATGAAAAAGTTATTGTGGACTAATTCCCATCTGAGCCTCGGATAGTGAGCTGGATTAACCATCAGTAATTCCCGCTGTCGCCAAATTACTCCACTCCGCAGTAACATTTGCACTTGGCTTTGCACAATACTTTCAGTTTCTCCCAAAGTAAGAGCTAAACAAGGTAGAGTTATCTGACCATGTAAGAGGAGCGAGAATAGCAGATAGCGATCATCAGCAGTTAACTTGGGTAAATCCGGTAGCGTCGGTGTTGTGTGCTGGATTTTACCTAAAATTTCTTCCTTGAGGGAATTTGCTTCAGGGTCAGAAGATAAATATTTGAGGGAATATAGCCATAATTGTGCTGCTACTGCGTTGATACCTAACGCTAAATCCCCTAGACGGTCAAAATAAGACTCTGATTTGTTTTTTTGCCCATTTTTAGTTGATTCATCCTCAATAAAATCAATCGCTATTTCTTCAACAATGGGTGCTAACCAAGCTTGGATTTCTTCACCACTTACGGTTGGTAACTGCTGTACTTGTTCAAAATAGGCATCGATTTGACAAACATAGCTTAAGTATTGCCAAGTCCATTGATTGCAGCCAATTAACCAAAAGCGAGAGTGATCCTTCATAACCAAATCTCGCAAGTAGGTAACTCCCTCCCAGCCTTGAACACAGCGCAAGAAGTACCAGGATAAATCAGGAATAACTACGATTTGGCGTTTTCCCCTATGCTCATCCTCAGATGCTGCTCGTGGTTCAAATGCTTGCTTTAATTTTGCTGTAATAGCTGATGAGTCAGTTAACTGTATCGACTGTGGTAGAGGATTAAGAATTTCTAGTACTTCAGACTTGTAGATTATTAAGGTTTCTTGCAGAGTCTGGGAAATTCCCTCAATAGGCTTACCCAAAATGACTAAGCTGTTGGCAGTTTCATTCTCCCGCCAAGTAGAGAGAGCCTCCTCAAGAGCTATTTGCACTACTGATTGATGGGTAGGATGAGTGGGTAAAGTCTCAATCCTCTTAATCAGCTTGTTGGTAGTTGACCGTGGTAAGTCTTTAAGGGTGTCTCCTGGCATGAACAAGGAACTTGAATAAAGAGCTTGTTATCAATTGATAATTGATAATGGATAATTGATAATGGATAAATTTGGTCTAAGACCTCTTCATTCCTGTCTAGGGACTGTCTGTAAAGGTATAGATGAGTTAGTTTAGAGAAAAGTTTGGATAGACACACCCCAACATTTTCAGATTACCAGAGAATAGTAGATCTAGCTGAGGGAGTTGGGGAAGCTTGGGGAGCTGGGAGAGCTGGGGAAGCTGAGGGAACTGAGGGAGCTGGGGAAGTGGGGAGACAGAGGTACATTCCCAATTAGCAATTAGCAATTAGCAATTAGCAATTCCCAATTCCCAATTCTCATCACTTCCAACCGGCACGATCCATTAGCTTAACTGCCTCTGGGTTATTCTTGCCCAAAGCTGCAACATTAATTTCAGATTCTTTGAACTCTCCAAAGTCAGCAACAGTAGGATTTGGCTCAACACCTCGAACAGCAGCAATTTCGTTGTTAGCATTGGCGAATACTTCCTGAGCCTCTGGAGTAGCAAGGTACTCAAGGAATTTAACTGCACCTTCTTGATTGGGAGCAGTTGCCACTACACCACCCCCACTAATATTGACATGAGTGCCATCTTCGTCCTTGTTAGGAAAGAAAACCCCAACTTTTTCCATCATTTCCTGAGTTGCTGGCTTATCTGACTGTTGAAGTCGAGCCACATAGTAATGGTTGACCAGAGCTAAATCACAAACACCCGCTGCTACAGCTTTGATTTGTCCTACATCATTACCTTCCGGTGGACGAGCAAAGTTATTAACGAAACCCTTTGCCCATTCTTCAGTCTCCTCAATGCCATCCTTTTCAATCATTGAGGCAACTAGAGACTGATTATAAATATTCCCCGAACTGCGCACACAAACACGACCCTCCCACTCCGGCTCAGCTAGAGCTTCGTAGGTAGATAATTCCTCTAGCTGAACTTTTTCCTTGTTATAAACCATAATCCGTGTCCGCTTGGACAAGCCAAACCATTTACCGTCGGGACTACGCAGATTCTCTGGAATTGCTGACTCTAGCTCTGAAGAGGAAATCGGTTGCAGAATCTCGGCTTCTTCTGCCCGCCAGAGACGACCAGCATCTACAGTAATAAATACGTCTGCTGGACTATTTTTTCCTTCCGTCTTAATCCGTTCGATTAATTCATCTGCTGAACCTTCAATTACATTGACCTTGATACCCGTCTTTTTGGTGAAGTTGTCGTACAATTCATCATCGGTATCGTAGTGACGGGAGGAGTAAAGATTGACTTCTCCTGCTTCAGCTGGATTGCCAGTAGCTCCATCTTCACCAGTATTTTCTGAAGAAGTTTGTTCACTACATCCCACTGCAACTATAAGCGCTAGTCCTGCGAAAATACCGATTACACTGTGTCTAGTCAAGAGGTCATTAGTCATTGGTTATTAGTCAGATGAGCTTAAGTTTCAAATATTGTAAATCTAATGCAATTAAATCTCAGTAATTAATAGCAATTTTTGATATATAGTTTCAAGTATAAGGAGAAACAGTTGCTAGAAGAGCGCACCTACTGGCTGGCATGGTCCCAAATTAACGGTGTCGGACCTGTATTAATGCGGCGGCTACAACAGCATTTCGGTACACTGGCAGCAGCTTGGACTCAACCAAGCAAGGCTTTGGCAGAAGTGGAAGGATTTGGGGTGAAATTGCTCAAGGTAGTAGAGCAAGAGCGATCGCAACTGCATCCAGAACAATTCTTAGAAGAACATTCTCTCAAAAATCCTAACTTCTGGACACCAGCAGATACCGACTATCCCCGCTTATTACTAGAAATTCCTAGCTCACCAGCCGTTTTGTACTATCAAGGGCAGATTAATCTCCAAGAAAATCAGGGGATTAAGCCGATGGTGGGTATCGTGGGTACTCGTAACTCGACAGAATATGGCTGCCGATGGACTCGCAAAATCAGTGCTACCCTGGCTCGCCAGGGCTTTACTATAATTTCTGGTATGGCAGCAGGAATTGATACTGAAGCCCATCGCGGCTGTCTGGAAGCTGGTGGACGTACTGTAGCAGTTTTCGGTACTGGCATTGATATCGTCTATCCCAAGCGCAATCAATCTCTGTACCAACAGATTCAGGAACAAGGATTAGTACTAAGTGAGTACCCAGCTGGTACTCAGGCAAATCGTGCCCAGTTTCCCCAGCGCAATCGTATTGTTGCTGGTTTAAGTCGTGCGATTCTGGTGATGGAAGCTCCTCTTAAGTCAGGAGCACTAATTACTGCTTACCAAGCTAATGAATTTGGTAGAGATGTTTATGCTTTACCGGGTTCTTTAGATAATCCTAAGTCCTTAGGTTGTTTGGGACTATTAAACCGGGGAGCCCAGGTAATTTTAAGTGAGAGTCATTTGTTAGAAATGCTGGGAGCAATACCGGATATTGATACAGGAGCACAGTTATCGCTGTTTACTCAAGAAGCACCCAAGCCGGAACCTCAGTTAGAGCCAGAATTAGTACAGGTGTTGCAAGCTCTAGCCTCAGAACCTATCCATTTTGATGTAATTGTGCAGCAAACACAAATGTCAACAAGTTCGGTTTCCAGTGCTCTGTTGCAGTTGGAACTTCAGGAATTAGTATCTCAGTTACCGGGAATGCGCTATCGGCGATTGTAGGGTGCGTAATATCAAGTTCGGTTCAACAATGGATAATGAACAATGGATAATGGATAATTACCTCTCCTTGAAAGAAGAGGATTGACAATCAGGAAAATATTTTCTTTTTATTTTCTTGCATTTTTGAAGAGGTCAAAGACCAAATTAACCAATTATCAATTATCAATTATCAATTATCCATTGATAAACTCAGATCTTGCACCTCAGACCTCCGATTCCGCAGGTGGCATGGTGGGTTGAACGCGATCGCTTTCCGAGGAGGTTAACAAAATCTGCGATCGCGCTCTCATCCTACCTATTTTTCTTGTTCCTAAACCTCATCAGGGTCAATACCTAACTCTTTCAACCGTGTAGCAAGGCGATCAGCACGTTGTTGTTGCTGTTTGGCTATTTCCTCAGGAGTCAGCACTAATGCTTCATCTTCAAAAAATAACCGTAATTTTTCGTCTTTGATGCCCAAGAATAAGCCCAACACCTCGCTCCACAATCGACCCTGATTGTCTGGTTCGATCGCTTCATACTTGCCCGCTATCAGCCGAAACCCAGCCAATTCAAAGGTAATGGGTGAAAACCAAAAATATTCCGGGGTGCGAAAGCGGGTTTGATACAGTTCTTTTTTCAATCCGCGATCGGTATTGCTGGTACTCTCAGACAACAACTCTAGAATAAAATCTGGGTAGCGTCCCCCCTCATGCCATACCACCCACGACGATCGTTTTCGAGGTTCCACATCTTTGACCAAAAATAAATCTGGTCCTCGGAAGTCACGGTTTTTGATCTGTTCTTCACTAAAATAAACGGTGAGGTTGGCTCCGAGAAAAATATCATCCCGACCTTGATAAAGCCAATTCAAACAAGCTATCAGCAGCGCTAGTTGATTGTAATGTTCGGGACTTTCCATTTCCGGTTCGCAACTTTCTAGGTGACTGACATCGGGCATCACTCCCGCTAGTTCTTCTACGGTATAGACCATGAGACCTCCATCGGATGGGGCGACTAATTTGATTTTAACGGGTCTCACGGCAATCGCCTAAAGGTCAAGTCTGAGAAACCGGGTTTCTGTTCCAAATATACAGAACTCAAACAGCCTTAACTTGTTACCAATGATCTTCATCAAAGAGTCTGACGAAATTGGGCAGGGGTTTGTCCAGTCCAACGCTTGAAGGCTCTTCGGAATGCCCTATCTTCTGAGTAACCCAACAGAAAAGATATGGCTTCAATACTTAATTTAGGGTCGCTCAGGAATTGTCGTGCATTGGCTTCGCGAGCCTCGTCTAAGAGTTGGCGAACAGTGATATGATGCTCTTGGGTCAAACGCTGCAGAGCACGCAAACTCATATGCATCTGTTGTGCCAGTGCCTCTGCACTATATTCAGAACGCTCAGCATTGTAAGCGATCGCTTCACGTATTCTGGATAATTCCGGAGCATTGCTACTCACTGCTAAGCGTTCTCGCACCAGGTCTAAATGACCCTGGATATAACGAAATAGATGGGTATTGCACTGCTGAGTCGGTTGCTCCAGAGCTTCCGAATGAAAAACGAGGGCATTGTGCGGTTGCTGAAACTTGACTGGAATGCCGAAGAAATCCTCATAAACCTGAATTGGTCCCAAAGGCTGATGGGCAAAGTCAACCCGCGCCAGTGCATCTTCTACCCCGATAAATTCCCGACCAAAACGCGCTCCCAATGCTATTCCCACCTCCGCTGCATAGCCGCCATCTTCTGCATCCATAGGGTGATACATCTGGAGAGCTGCCTCTAGGGGAGTCTCTACCAGGGCCATGTGTAATTGATCAGACATCAGTGAGCGGTAACGAATTAAAGTTTGTAGAGACGATCGCAGATCATTGGCGTATCGGGCTGCGTGAGCTACGGGACCAAAGTAGGAGAAGGGTGCTGCACTAGCCATTTCTAGGGCCAGGGCTTCACCAGGGTAAGCCTTACCCAGCAATCGCCAGACAGCGGGAACCACCTCTTGGGGCAGGCGGGCATCTGGATCGATCAAATCGGTACGGTTTAATCCCGTAACGGCACTAATCTGCTCCATCGGTATGCCACGAGCAACTGCATAAACAACGGTACTCGCAACTAAACTAGCCAACATTTGGGGCTGACTTTTCACGGCATCTTTTTAATCGAGGTTATAAGTCAGAATAATTAATAATTAAGTAATTCTAAATTCTACATTCTAAATTCTAAATTCTAAATTTGGGGTTGGTGCAACTTGTCGCGAAATGTCCGTTTTGGTTCGCCCATTGTCCTTATCAAACTTCTTTAAAACAGCGAAATTAGTAGATAGCAAGACACAGATGGTCTTTTATCAGTAAAGCAAAAATTAAAGGAGTACAACAATGAGTCAAGCTAATTTGAAAGATCGATTTGAGGTAAAGCAGCTTCTCAAGAAGCCCGGTGAGGGAGAGGAAACGGCAACTCACTTGAGAATCAAGGCGCGCTCCAGAGACATGGGTGGTGATTTCTCGGTGATGGAGGGTGTGATTAATCCCAAAGAGTTGCTCGCACCCCACACCCACAAGTTTGAAGATCAAATGGTTTATGTGATCACAAGCGAACTTGTCTTCCAGCTTGGCGGTGCAGACGGATTAACGTTTACAGCTCCTGCCGGTAGCTATGTGCAAAAGCCACGGGGCATTATGCACGCCTTCTGGAACATTACGGATACACCAGCCCATTACATCGAGCTGTCGGGCAGGGATGGTTTTGAGGGTTTCGTTGATTCCCAGCAACAGGGGACTCTTAAGGGTACCAGAAACGCAGAGCGGGACTGGGGTATGATCTGGAACCTCGAAGAACTGGTACGGCTTATGAAGGAGAACAAACTCACGAGTCTGGCGGCAATGGATACAGAGCACCTAGCAAGTTTACCTAATATTCCGGGACCAGTGGCAAAGCTGTTAGGGGTTAGGGGTTAAGCCTTGCATCTTAAAGACGGGCGAGACGCCCATTCCACAAGAAATTGCTCAAGAGCAAGTTGATACTTTCTTAGATGGGTGTGAGCTTAACACATCCATCTTTCCCTAAAACCTAACACCTAACACCTATGAAATTATTTCCTTACCCTTGGCGAGCACTTCAGCAAACCGATCATCGGTTATGGAGATTTCTCGGAATAGCGATCGCTTCGGTTTATTTTACCTGGATTTTAGGGGTTAATACTACACCAATAGCGATCGCAACCACACTATCTCCCCCACTACCAACTCATCTTACTGAGCAAACAGGGTTAATCTCAACTACAGCTACATCCTTGATGGCTCAAGCTACAGCTGAGATGCCAGAGTCGAGGGAACTAGGGAATACTCCCATTGTTTTTCCCTCCAGCGCTGAGATTGATGCCAAAACTCGAGTGTTATTTGAGCGACTCTTCGAGGGATTTGGAGCCTTGAATATGTTGATTATCTTCTTGCTTACCTTAGGGCCGCTCAAACTAATTGGCAGTTTTGCTAAACTGACAATGAATGCTGAGCCAGCTTTGCGCCGCCAGCTTGCCTTACGTAGTTTTGGTATCTCCACCTTGGTGATTTTTTTGGTAGCAATCCTTTGCCAAAATGTTTTGAAGGCATGGCGAATTGATGTGTCAGCAATGCTAATAACGACAGGTATTATCCTGTTTTCAGTAGCCTTGCGAACAGTGTTAGCACAGTACAATCCCCCCAGTACTAACAATGCACCTCCAGTAAACCCCTCCCTGGATTTAACTCTCAATCCCTTAGTGTTTCCCTATATTTTGACTCCCTACGGCATTGGTATTGTCGTTACCCTGAGCGCAATTTTCGGACGTCTGGCAATTGCTTCAAATACTCTCTTTTTACTGCTGTTGCTGGTGATGGTTCTCAATTTGGGGGCTATGTTAGCTGCACGTCCTCTTTTGTTTATCATCAAACCTGTTACTCTGAGGGTTCTTGGTTTTGTCTTTGGGGTGATGCAAGTAGCTTTAGGACTAGATATGATTCTTACAGGACTCAAAATCGAAGCGATCGCACTGAAATTTCTAGTTGGGTAGTCAATCTTTTTACCCACTAGGATAAATTCTTAATTCTTAATTCTTAATTCCTTATTACTTGTTACTTATTCAGAGGTTGACTATGTCCTACAGCGAATTTAAAACAATTGCGCAGGTGCGCGATCTTTTTGAATTGACTGTTGATGAGTCGCAAAATATCTTTGTGGATATTCCCCCCGTTGAAGTCAGCCCATTGCTTCAACTTTGTCTCATCCGTTTGAGGCATATTTCGGCAATTAGCACTCTGTCTTGAAACAGCTAATTTGGGTTTGCTGAATAAGTAACAAGTAACAAGTAAAAAGTAACAAGTAAGAAGGAATTAAGCATTTATCCTCGTTTTGAGCGGTTGTATTCCCCAAGGTTACCCAGGGATTTCCCATGAAAGTGCAAGGTTTCTTGAGCTCATCGATATAATTTCCACGGCACTCATAACGCAAAAAATGCTTGAAATCCATGTTTGGCATAGCTTCCACACTTATGCAGCAAGCCCTAATTTGGTGGTGAGAGAAACGGGTTTTGAAGAATGGTGCAATATTTCAGTTTAGCCGGACTTTTTGTTCTTTTCGTTAATGCTGTCACAAAGAGTGCGATCGCTCTCACTTACATTCGGGTTATGCTTCAGATAATTCCCTGCCCACTCACAACCACGCTGTAGTAGCTTATCTAGATCATTTAGAGCGTAATTTATATTCCACAAGATGACAGTTTTATCCTCACTAGCGGTAGCAAGAGTCTTGCCGTCAGGGCTAAAACTGACACTATTGATTGCGGTACCACTCTTCTGGAGGGTTTGGAGTAGTGTACCGTCTGTAGACCAGACTTTTACTGTTCCGTCACTACTACCACTGGCAAGTCTCGTACCGTCGGGGCTAAAACTAACGCTGTTAACCGCACTACTATGTTCCTGGATAGTATCTTCCTGGAGAGTTGCAAGTTCTTGACCTCTCAAATTCCAGAGTTTAATAGTTCCGTCCAAACTGGCAGTAGCAAGAGTCTTGCCATCAAGGCTAAAACTGATACTATTGACCGCAGCATTGTGTCCTTGGAGAGTGTTGATTAGTTCACCGTCTAGGTTCCAGAGTTCAAGAGTTCCATCTTGACTAGCAGTAGCAATAATTTTGCCATCAGGGCTGAACTTAACAATGTAAACATCATCTTTATCTTCCAAGACAGTTCTCAGTTCTTCACTTGTTAAATTCCTGAGCTTAACAGTTCCATCTACGCTAGCAGTAGCAAGGAATTTTCCATCATTGCTAAAACTGGCGCTATTAACCAAGTTCCCATCACCTTCAAGTGTTTTGATCGAGCTACCGTCTATTCTCCAGAGTTTGATATTTCCATCTGTAGTAACACTGGCCAGGAATTTTCGATCACTGCTGAAACTAAGACTTATGACTGCACCTTGATGTCCTTTTAATATATCAACTGATGTACCGTCTTCTTTCCTGAGTTTAACGGTTCCATCTACGCTAGCACTGGCAAGGAATTTTCCATCATTGCTAAAACTGGCGCTATTAACCAAGTCCCCATCACCTTTAAGTATTTTGATCGAGCTACCGTCTACTCTTGATAGTTTGATAGTTCCATCTGCAGTAGCACTAGCAATGAATTTTCCATCACTGCTGAAACCAAGACTTATGAATGCACCTTGATATCCTTTTAATGTCCTAACTAATGTACCGTCTTCTTTCCAGAGCTTAACAGTTCCATCGAAGCTGGCAGTGGCAATTAACTTACCTTCGGGGCTAAAGCTGACGCTATTAACCGCAGCCTCATGCCCAAATAGGGTTTGGGTTTCAAGATTATCGCCCTCAACGCTCCAGAGTCTAACAGTCAAGTCTTTGCTAGCAGTGGCTAAAATTTTGCCATCGGGACTGAAGCTTATACTTGTAATCTCACTATTATTACCTCGGAAGATTTGGAGTTCCTGACCTTCACGACTCCAGAGCTTAACAGTTCCGTCTACACTACCAGTGGCAATTGTGCGATTATCAGGGCTGAAGCCGACACTATTGATGCTAGTAACCGAGCTTTGGAGATTGAGAAGTTCCTGACCTTGAAGATTCCAAAGTGTAACAGTTCCTTCCAGGCTAGCACTGACAATCATCTTACTGTCAGGGCTAAAACTGAGATTCGTAATACCAGCTTTATTTTCGTGAGAGAATAACCGAATTAGGTTGCCTTGTCTGTCCCGCAATCTTATTGTTCCATCACGACTACCACTAACAATCATCTTACTGTCAGGGCTGAAACTAAGACTCGTAATACCAGCTTTATCTTGTTGGAGGGATTTGAGCAATTTACCTTCTAGGTTCCAGAGTTTAACCGTGCCATCAGCACTACCAGTAGCAAGGATTTTACCATCGGGACTGAAACTGACACTATCGACTGTATCTGTATGTTCCTGTAAGCTATCTACTAATTCACCGTCTAGGTTCCAGAGTTTAACCGTGCCATCAGCACTACCAGTAGCAAAGATTGGATCATCAGGACTGAAACTGAGACTATTGACTGTATCTGTATGTTCCTGGAAACTAGTTAGTGGCTCACCGTCTATGTTCCAAAACTTGACCTTACCATCAGCACTAACAGTAGCAATGACTTTACCATCAGGACTGAAATTTACGCTATTAACCCAACTTGTATGATTTTCCGAATGCTTTTCTTCCAAACGATTGTGCTCTCTGACTCCATAAACTGCTTGCTGTAATGCAGCTAAAGTCTGAGTTCGGTTATCAGTTTCTACTCGAATCGCTGACTTAACTTGTTTTCCTGCTTTTAAAGCTTCTACGAGTGGATCAAGCGACTCTCTATTTCTGTTATAGAGGGCTTCTGAAGATTCATTATGGACCTTGATTTCACTGTTTTTTGCTAAAATTTCACTGTTTTTGGCATTTTGAGATGATAAGACTGTGAATAATGACAAAAATGCTGTAACCAGAGATACTGTAACTAAGCTATACAGTGATCTTTGTTTCAACTGATTCCGTTTAACTTCAATAAGTTGTCGCTCCCCTTTCTCTTTTTCCAACTCAGCAACTAATTTAGTACCTTGCTCTCTGCGAATAACATCTTGTTGTCTGCGGATAAAAGTAACGAGATAGTCATGTACTAATTGATAGCGACCAGCTGGATGCTCTGGCACAAATAAAACTAATCCTGAGTTGACTAAAATATTTAAAATTAAATTTAGTGTTTCTGTTTTCAATCTTAAATCAGATGCTAATAACTCAGATACTAACTCTGTTCTAGTTTTGAATGGTCGAGTATTGTTTTCATCAGTAAGTAAGAATAGAATGTGCTGAGCTACAGACTCATTTTCCGGACCACAGTCTGAAATAACTCCTTTTAAAAATCGCGTCAATAATTCTTGATGAGAGCCAGATTTATGATATGCAGCTAGAGTTGTAATCTTCTCAGTTTGTAATTGATAACCCAAAATCTGTAACTCAATTGGACGGATTTCACCACACTCTCCTGCTAAGTCATTAACAAGTTGATCGATCAAGGCAGGCTCCAAATAAAATCGAGTTTTATTCGTCCGATTTAGTATAAATTTATCGATATTGATATCTTTAAGAGATAAATTGCCTAAGTTATAGCGAACATCTTTGTTTAGAATGTCTTTGGTGGTTTGCAAATTAATTGAACGTTCGATTTTTAATAAGTAATGTAAATAGTCTTCCTTTAATGATAAAATAACCTTAGTGTGTGGTAGCTCGTCAATACATATTTTCAAAAAATCAAACAAAATATTCTGCTCAGCTAAACTTTTTACAGAAAAGAAAGATTCTTCAAATTGATCAAAAATTAAAATTGTTAGTAAGTTTCGATTGGCATTGTCTTGCAGCTTTGTTTGGAGACTATTTACCAATTGTTTTGGTTCAGCAGAAAGGCTAATCTCTCTTGGTTCTTGCCCATTAAATAATAACCTTACCAGCTCCCTAACCCAGTCAGTATAAACTCGTATAACAATTGGTTTTACATCTCGTTGACCAATAGCTTGTTGCTTGAGAATTGGTACTAATCCTGCATCGATTAAAGAACTTTTGCCAACTCCAGATTGTCCATGAATAACCGTTAATTTACATTTAGTATTGCCAATTCTGGCGAGCAAGTTATTGATGTCTTTTTGTCTACCAGAAGCTATTATTTCGTCTGCAACCATCTCAGACTGATCAACAGTTAAACGTAAAAACTTAGCCCTCTTTGGTTTTGGCTGTAATTTACCTGCACCAATAAAGACTCGCAGACCAAACTGCTGTTCAATACATATTTTTTCTTGTTTAACTTTAAAGGCAGCTAGATAATTACCCTCTTTAAAGTATACTTCTCGTAAGTTAGCTAAAATCCTAATATAAAGCTCTGGATCATAATGAGGTTTAGTTTTTGCTTTGGCTCTTTCCAGATAATTGATACTTGCTTGATACTGACCTAAACCATTTTCTGCTATTGCCAATAACAACAAATCCCAACCTCGATGTAAAGATTGCACCCAATCTAATTTTAGCTCCTGCCTAGATGAAGTCACTGTTGATTGAGCAGAAGGAATTTTTGTTAGTATTGAGAGTCCTGCTTCTGCTAATTGTTTAGCTTTAATCCAAGCTAATTGGGCTAAAGCAACCTCGGCTAGAAAACTATAATCTTGAGCTAACTCAATTGAAAGAGGATTTTTCTGATGTAGATTTAGAGCTTTTTGCGCTATAGTCTCTAAATCTTGCCATCTGTGCGATCGTTGCAATATTATACAAAATTGAGTAATAAATTTGTTAACTAAATCGAGAGACAATCCGTGGCATAAAATATCAACACATTGCTCAAATGAATTGTATTCTTGACTTTTACTATCAGAACACAAGCCGATATGAAATAAAACCATCGCTTGCCAATCAATGCGGTGGATTTTTTTCCAGATTATTAAGCTCTGTTGATAGTAAGTGAAGGATTGCTCATACTGTTTGGTTGCATAGTAGTTTCTACCTAACATAAAGTAAAAACTAGCTTCTAACTCTGGCTCTATTTCTTGATCATGATCTTGTAAATCTTGCCAAGCTGACTCAAATTCAGATAGATTATCTAGCCCTAATTTCAGCCTATATAAAAAATTTTGAGGATTAGAATTTGGAAAATAAACTAAGATCTCCTTGGCTTTTTGAGAAAGAGTATAGATTAACTCATAAGATAAGCAATCAGGAGGCGCTTGAAACTTCTTGGTTGTGCCCCAACTCTCGAAATCAGGAGCCACCCGAACCAGTTTGGTTTGAACTTCATCATTAATCCACAGCACTACCGGGCAATGGAAACTTTTCCGAAACTCTTCCCGTACTTGGTTAGTTGCTGCCAGTAACTTATCAAGATCATCAACGGACTCTAAGCCAAAGACAATCACAGTCCCTGGCTGTTCATCTTCTAGTTCGTACCGAATCTTAGTATAAAGCCTGACCTCAGACTTTTTCAGGACAATCTCACGGATTTGAACAGAAGAGATTTCTGCCAGCCGCTGCGTCATTTGCTGCTGTATATAGGTATAGTTGCAGTGGGCAAAAATGAGTGAGAATTGACCCTGAGAAGCTTCAATTGCCCAAGCTAATTTTTGCAACGCACTCTTATTGTAGGCAGTAACCTCTTTTGTTGGATGGGAAATACTCATAACTGCAATTCCTTAGCTTCTGCCAAAATCGGATTAACGTCAAACCAAGGTTCTTCTCTATCGTAATACTCATAAACAAAGCGACTGCGGATTAATATTTGATACCCATCATCTCCAGTCACTTTCTTTTCCTGTGCTACTTGACGCAGTAAGTCCCACTCATCACCAGTTATTGCTAAGTCGAGTTTATAGCGCTGCGCTCGAATTATTTTTTCGAGGAAATTACGAGAAAGAGGCAGTTCCCCTTCCTCCATAATCCATTCATTGAGAAACCGAAGTAAATTCCGTACATGACCCCCAGTCACAAGACATAAACGGTTCAAAGTCTCAGGATTGTCAAAAATTGCTGTGATTTTACTCAGGCGCTGTTTTGGCTCTAAATCTGGGAATGCTCTTGCCAGCACCATTTGTTTCAGTAGTCCCATTCCTTCTTCATGTCTACTACCATTGCGTAACTGCACAGGTACCATTGGCAGGACTTTAGGATCAGTCAAAAAGCGTTCAGTCACCATCCCAAAATCATTGGAAAACCTCAGTGACAGTGGAATAGTATAAACGACATGACAACTCAGTTGCCGCAACTGTGCGCCTCGGTCTGCAAACAAATATTCTGGTTGAAGACGACCAAATGGCTTTTGAGTAGAATCGACGCGATCAAGATTATCGACAATTACGACTAGTCCCTTTTTCCCCTTCTGTTTCAATTTCTTAATAGCAGGTTCCAGCACCTCTTGATTAATTGCCTCTATAATCCCATTCGTGCGTGGCTCTAGATATCCTCTCAACTTATCCCGTTGCTTGGGACTTGCTTTGGTTTGAGCTGTAATGGAAGCAATTCCTACAGAGAATTCCACCTCAGATAACTCCATTGGTGTTTGTAAAATATCTTTGACCTCGCCAAATAACTTCTGAAAGTACCCTGGCTGAAGGCTAATACCAGCGTCTTCAAGACTTTCACTGACTCGACGAGCGATCGCCAGTAAAATATCACTGACATCAACATCGCTCATTTCTAAGTCTTGATCTGACTCGAAGTAAACGACGTAAAATCCTGACTGCTCCAAATCCGCCTTTAACCGCAGTAGCTCAGTAGACTTACCGCAGCCAAGATGACCAGTAAACAGTTGACAGGTAGGCTCATTAGTTGAAAAAATAGCAATTTTTTTTCTAAGTTTTTCAATAATCTGCCCTCCACGTACTGAGGAGAAATCAATGTAATACTTTCGATCCTCGTCTTTCTCCACGGCTAAGGTTTTAGTGGGATTGGTGGCTTGATAAAAATTCTGTAAATCTACGGTCATATCAGTATTTATATTGTCTAGATGAGTCTTTATTGTAGATAATATTTTCTAGCAAATTATTATTATTTTAATAATGGTAACAGAATGTAAAAATACAACTTATTCTCAATTGATATATCTCTCTCAATAACTAAAAAAATATATCAGATAGAATTTCAATGCCAAGTAAAATGCATTTATATTTTGATTGCTCAAATCCTGTAATTTATTTTTCATAGTATTTATACTGACTTTAGCATCACAATCTAAATGCATAAAAGATTGACTCTGCATTGAGGCTCAGTAGTGCTGCTTGATTTAAATCCTAAAGCTGGAATTAAGCGATCGCACAAACGAGAGTAGTGGGACCATCTTTCTCCCTGAAATTACTGCAAGCGAGCAGGATGCTCACACTACTTTCTTTGCCAAAATCAGATGCTCCCTAATTCTTGGCAGGAGTTGAAGAAGAACAATTTCGACAGCAGTATTTCTAACAAGTTCTTGGTATTAATGCAATCTAGCCTACAGTTGTACATGTTATAATAATGTAATTACAAGACTCCAAATTAACAAAATGGACACTCTAAAATTCCGAAAAATCGGTAACTCAGTTGGTGCAACCTTTCCCCAAGAGTATCTCAAACATTTGGGGGTAGAATCAGGAAGTGAAGTTTTTATCACTAAAGAAGCGGATGGTCGAATCGTTTTATCCCCTTACGATCCCAATTTCTCAGCAACAATGGAAGCATATCAACAAGTTAAAAAGCGATATGGCAATACCTTAAAAACGTTGGCAGAGTAATGACCAAGACCTATTACTGGCTAACACTCAAAGAAGTTATTGCACTACATCAAGAACTCATCAAAGACTATGGTGGACATGATGGTATTTTGGATGAGGGAGCTTTAGACTCAACTATTTTCCGTCCTCAACAATTAGCATACTATCAACCAGATTCCCCTCTGTGTGATTTAGCAGCTGCCTACGGATATGGCTTAGTTAAAAATCATTGTTTTGTGGATGGGAATAAGCGAATTGCCTTTGTAGTTATGGCAGTTTTCTTATTGATAAATGGTTATGAACTTACTGCCACGGAAGTTGAAGCGGTTGATATAATGATTAATCTAGCACAAGGAAACATCACTCAAAGTCAATTAGCATTGTGGTTAACTGATAATTCTGTTGTAACTACTTAAACTCAGTCAAAATTTGTTAGCTTTGTTTGAGTCCAAGGTTCTAATTTAAAGGAGATAGTGGCTCAGAAGTCTCACTCAACTGCTCTGACAACCTGGTGTTTAGCTTGGGGTAAGGTTGACAATCTTACTGGAGCTTACTGGCAAGATGAACAGATTGCCATTTTTCTACCCCCCTCATCTACATCTGTTTTGCCTCTGGCATTCAGTCCTTCTCAGCGGTTCGTTACTATTGGAGAAGTCTGGCTCAGTAATCGCAAGCAATTGGTTCAGCAGTTGGAGGATAGTTGTTCTTCATCTGCTAGTGATCTACAAATCATTGCCACTGCATGGGAGCGTTGGGGTGTAGAAACCCTCAACAAGCTGGTGGGTATGTTTGGGTTAGTTGTTTGGGATCGTCAACAGCAAAAGTTATGGCTGGGACGCGATCGCACTGGTGGGCAGACACTGTATTACACTGTGAAGGGAACGCCATGTTGGATTGCTCCTAGCTTGCGATCGCTAGCACCCTACCACAATAAGGAGCTGGATTTAGTCGCACTGAGAGACTACCTCTGCTGTGCATTTGTACCTGGTGAGCGAACCCTTTGGCAGCAAGTGCGGGAACTTCGACCGGGGACAGTACTACAATTCCCGAAAAAACGCATTCGCTCTTACTGGCAACTCCAAGAGCAGATTACTGGAACTGAGCAACTGCTATCCTGGCATAGCCATCACTTGCGAGAACTGCTTGAACAAGTTGTTCAGGAATGCTTACCATCAAATCAACCCGTTGGAGTTTTTTTATCAGGTGGTTTAGACTCCAGTGCCATAACCGCTCTAGCAGCCAAGTTTCACTCAGAGCCTGTTCACACCTACTCGATTCATTTTGGTAGTGAATGTCCCAATGAGCTGGAATTTTCCAGTTTAGTTGCTCAACATTGTCAGACTCAACATCACATTTTGGAAATTTCCTTCCGTCAGATGTGGGAGAAATTGCCAGAGACAATGGCTTGGTTAGATGATCCAATTGGGGACCCGTTGACTGTACCTAATCTACTCATTGGACAATTGGCACGGGAGTCGGTTGAGGTAGTGTTGAATGGTGAAGGGGGCGATCCCTGTTTTGGTGGGCCGAAAAACCAACCAATGCTTCTCAATCAGCTTTATGGCACTGTTACTCAGCAAGATCCGCTGCCAGCCTATCTACTTGCTTTTAAAAAGTGCGCGTTGGATTTACCGCAACTCTTAAAGCCGGAAGTTTGGGGAGTAGTAAAGATGGAACCTTATGTCTTCTCTGAAGATTTAGAGTCTACTGCCAATTGGCTCAATCGCCTCATGGCTTTGAATATCAAATTTAAAGGTGCAGATCACATTCTGACTAAAGTCAATAATTTGACACGAGCAGCAGGATTGCAAGCTAGATCCCCCCTTTTTGATCAACGGATTGTGGAGCTTAGTATGCAGATTCCCCCAGAATATAAACTATCTGGTGTTGAGGAAAAAGCGGTACTCAAACAAGCGGTTGCGGATCTATTGCCAGAGGAAATTATCTACCGCCCCAAGAGTGGGATGATGGTACCAGTGCAACTTGGATTTAATCAATACTGGCGGCGAGAAGCAAAAGCACTGTTGCTGAACCGTAAAGCTGCGATCGCTCCTTACCTCAATCAATCGATAATCCGTAATTGGTTAAGCTATCGTGGCGATCCCTGGCAACGTTACGGGGTTAAATTGTGGCTTTTAGTTAGTTTAGAAATTTGGTTGCAGATAATGGATAATGGATAATGGATAATGGATAATGGATAATGGATAATGGATAATTGATAATTGATAATTGATAATTCTTTAATTCTAAATTCTAAATTCTAAATTCTAACCTGTTATGGATACTCTGGGAAGCCGTTCAACATTACGTATGCTGTAAATGTCTGGAACAGCTTCCCATTCTAGTGGCTCTGTTCCTAAACCTAAATGTCGTGAGCGGGCGTAGAGAACTGGACAGGACCAATCACTAAAAGAAACTGCTTCGTGGGTATCAACAAACAACTCAACTCTTACATCACGTAAAGCCTGATCTATTCGCTTGCCATACTTGATAACACTTGTGTAGAACCTTCTACTTAGCCGATAACTAGCCATATATGTAGTTGAATGATTAGTAGCTACTATGGCTGGAACACCTGCCTCAGTTAAGTTATGAGCCATATTAACAAATTCATTGTCATTCATATTAATGCTAGGTTCATCATTAGCATTTGAAAGGATATCACCTTGGATTTCAGCCTCTACAGAATTAGCGACATCACAGGTATTTAAAAAACATAATCCTAGATTTTGGCTTGCTGCTAAGCTATTTAGTAAACCTATGGATAACTGTCCAAAATGTTCTCTATTACTAAACCTGCTATTTTCTTGATCTCTCCAAACTACCAAAGAACTATCTATAGGATTTTCAATATTTAAGAAACCATGACCACTGAAGTGAAATATATCTACACCTTCAAATAAAATTTCCTTGATTCTTTCTACAGTTGCTTCATTTTGCCAACAAGTTGATATTCTTACTTGCTGTCCAAAGCCCTCAAGCAGCTTAACTAGAGCCTTATGTTCTTGTTCGAGGATTGGTAATAAACTTGAGCCAATAGGATCAACAGCCACAAGCAATATATGCAACTGTTTTCTGGTTTTGATGGGAATATTAATGGGTTGTGGCACAAAGGGGTGTCTAATCAGATTATGTCTTAATCCAATATATTCATTATGGAAGCGCATAACTTCCCACTGAATAGAGTTGAGATTACAACAACCCAGTATTAATCTAATGTCAATTTGTGAATTTTCCGAACCGCCAACAGTAAGGTTAAATAAACTTAATATACCATCTTTAAAGATGCCATTAAATAATTTACTCCCAAATAATTGAAGTTTTGGCTCAATATCTCGTCTTAGATAGGGATATTTTATTAGTTTTTTGTAAGACATTCTTAAATATTTTGACTCTTTAATCATCTGACTTAAAAAGTCTTGTTCAATTTGAATTGCAGCCTCCCCAAAAGCTGATTCTGCTAGAATAGCAACTTTATTTTTAATGGGAATAATTTTTAAATCAAACCGTGATGAGATCATTTAAGCCATCCTCATAAATGTGTTTTGCTTAAATAGTTTGAGAGTCTCGTGAATATAAGACAGGAGTCAACCAATCTGAAGGTGGTAATGAATCTATATGGGCAAATAGTTCAAGCCGGACTTGTCTAATTGCTTTATAGATACTTTCTTGGCGCTCAACTACAGTACGATAAATTCTTCTTGTAAGTATTTCTGCACCCATTTTAGAAATGGGATGAGACATACCTAGGACAGAAGTCACTCCAGTTTTAATTAGCCCATGAGCTAGACTTTGATAGCGTATATTATCGAATTTTTCAAGATGTTTTTTGAGGGAATATGAATTACTATAAAGAATAGCTTGCTCTGATCTACAAGTACTCAAGATGACAAGCTGCATTGGATTTACTCTACAAAAATTTTCTAGCATTTCTACTGGCATTTGGTCATATTTTTTATTTTTATCTTCGCTAGATACTAGAAAATGATATTTTATGCTGTTACTGTCATATTCACATTTACCATGAGTGAGTAAATGTAAAATATCTACACCATCATAAATCCCATCTGCAATTTTGCTATAAGTAGCATTCTTGATGAATTTACTAAATTTTTTATTCTCAGGCTTGATGGCAGCTTCAACCGCTTCTATTTGCTCTTTTACATAAAGATCATTTAAGGGATTAGCTCCAACAAACAACATTCTAATATTGTCTTCACTAGGTATTGGCTTTCTTACTGGCTGCTGAAGGAAAGGATGCCGTACAATATCGTACACATGACATAAATATGTCTCGTCATTGTAAAGTAATTCCCAAGGAATTAAATTTAGAAAATCACTGGCAATCATCAACCTTAAAACAACATCACTATTTGAGCTGATTGCTTGACCGACAGCTACATTAAGTAAATCTAAAATTTCAGCATGGAAAGTATATTGGAATAGCACTTCTCCTAACTCTTGCAGATTGCTGAGCAATTTTAATCTAGCCTTTTTGGTATCATATATTTGATTTGATGTTTTTTGAGTATTAGTATCTTGATCAATAGTTGCTTTTTTAGCTTTAGCATTACTGTGATTAACACTTCTAGATGGACTATTTGCAACTTTGTTTTTGGGAAAAAACTTATCTATTTGCTTATGGATAAATATTGATTTTCTGATTAATTCTTCTACTTTTGATTCTTCGATAAGGGAATAAGCTTCACCACTTGCTCCAGTACAAATCACCAGAATTTGCTTATCAATGTAGTAAAGTTGCAATTGTAGTTCTGAACTTTGCATTTTTAATCTGGTTTTTTTGTACCTATTATGATAATGTAACAGCTTTTGTCAACTAAATCTACCATTCTGTATCGCGATAAGGAGAAGAAAAATGACAAGAGATGGGAATGCTGAAGAAGGAGAAGTTGAGTTAGTCAAAGCAAGAATTAGGGAAGTGCTCCCAAATGTCGATACAGGCAGAGCTCTCCCACAGAAGAAAACGCCAAGTGGCAGAACTAAAGTTCTACATCTGAACTACATACAAAGCAAAACGGATAAACCAGTTGAAACAGAAATCGCTCACTTGCGCTTCTTTGCCACAACAGCAAAGGAACTCGGGTTGCGATTGGAAATCTTGACTAACGAGAAAAATCGAGAAGATATTGAGCAGGAACTCAAGCAAGAGCAATATGAGGAGTTGGAATACAACATAACTGAATGTCGTAAACCGGTGTCGAAGTGGGCAGAGGACAGTGTGGAATACTTAGAAAATGGGAAGGTGGCTGTGCTCAACCAATTCGATGCAAAACTCCTTCAATGGGGTATGACAGAAGGGAGGAGACATCGATGGCAAGGAAAAATAACCCAAGAGAATTTAGAAGAAGCACTACAAGAAGATCATTTGTGGATTCCTTTGGGGATAAGAGTCAATGCGGGCGAGACGGGGATAGAAAGGGAGCGTATAGCGCAAGCAAAGGGGCAAGAAGTAGCTCACATCAGAGCATACATAGAAGGTGGGAACATGATCACCGGAGAGGATGGTACAGGTAAACCAGTAATTATAATCGGTAAAGATGCGATCGCTACAACAGCCTACATTTATCAACTCGACGACGACGATGTCAGGAGAATCATCTGCGAGGATTTTGGTCTGGAAACTATCCAACAGGTGATCTGTGTGGAGCAACCAGGTCAGTTCCATCTTGACATGGGTATGCTGTTTATCGGAAGCGGTGTTGTCATTGTGAACAACAGTAGCGAGGATCTCAAAGACGCTATAGAAATGTCCGAAATGGTTCCTTGCCTGACAACACAGACAATGGCGGCGAAGCTGAAGTTGCAATTTGAACTAGAGGAAGCAGCAGCGAAAGATCTGGAGGAAGCAGGTATTAAGGTGATACGAAAAAAACTAGAAAAAGATATGAATTACAACTTCTTCAACGGTGAGTTCGTAGAAGGAAAAGACGGATTGAATTACTACATAACCAATGGAGGACCAAAAGAGGAGGAGGAAAAGTTTGAGGCTCTGATGGTACAGGAATGGAAGGTAGTGAATAAAGTCATTTTTAGTCCGATAGCCGCAGCACAACAAAGCCTCAAAGAGCGAGGAGGAGTAGGATGCAGAATCAAGGGAGCGCAGTAGGTAGGGCTTGCTGAATAAATCTATTGATTTGGGTTTTGAAGTAATAAGTAATAAGTAATTATCCCTCGATTAGTTCCCCCAGCTTTCTCAAAACGAGGGTAATTAATCCAGATTTAGTATCAGCTTCCCATCTCCCCATCTCCCTTCAGCACCGGCAGTACCACGGTAAACGTAGTCCCCACTCCTAATTCACTTTCCATCGTGATTGTGCCTTGGTGTAGATCAACTGCTTGTTTAACAATACACAAACCTAAACCTGTACCAGGAATTTTTCCTACATTATCTGCTCTCTCAAACTGCTCGAAGAGTTTGGCTTGATACTCTGGGGGAATACCAATTCCCTGATCTCGAACACGAAAAATCATTTGCTGCTCATCACCGCAGACTTCTAGGTGGATATTACCGCCTTCAGGGGAATACTTAATTGCATTGGAGAGCAAGTTTGCCAGGATATGGCTGAGCAGTTTGCCATCCAAATAAGTTTGAGAACATTCCTTCTGAGAACAAAAAGTCAGTTGGTGTTGCTTGGTAGTACTTTGGAATTGTTCGAGTATACTCTGACAAAAGGCAAGCGCATTCAAAGGGATTGGTTCAAAACTAAGTTTTCTAGCTCCTGTCTTACCAAGAATTAAAATATCCTCGAGCATCTGATTGATATTGTCTATAGCAAATTGAATCCGCTCAAAATGTTTAACTTGTTTCTCTTCTGTGAGTTTATGCTGATAGTATTGGAGGATTTCAGAACTTCCCTGGATAGTAGTCAGGGGGTTGCGGATATCGTGGGCTACCATTGAGAGTAACTGGGATTTTTCTTCACTGAAAACTTGAGTTTTGAGGAGAGATTGTTGCACATCAGCTTGCTGCTGGTGTTTTTTCAGAGCCATCTTGATCGTGGCGTGTAATTCTCTGTCTTTAAAAGGTTTAAGGATGTAACCATAAGAGCCAGTTGTTTCAGCTCGATCTAAAGTTTGGTCATCGGCATAAGCCGTTAGATAAACTACGGGAATACCTAGTTGCTCGTGGATTTGAGTAGCTGTTTCTATGCCATCTATATCTCCTTTAATTACAATATCCATTAAGATTAAATCTGGCTTGACCTCAGTTGCTCGTTGGATCGCTTTGGTTCCAGAAGAAACAATATCAATTACTGTATATCCTAACTTTTTCAGCTTTCGGGATAAACCCTTAGCAATTAAAAGTTCATCTTCTACAATTAAAATTTTGGTATCACTCACAATTTGACAGTCTCCGTCGATAATGAAGTTCTGAAAATTTCAACTGAAACGATGTGCCATCGCAATGCTCCAGTTCAATTGTTCCTTCCAACTGCTCAGTTAGGGTACAGACTAATTGCAAACCTAATGATTCAGTATTCCGAAAATCTATATCTCCAGGGAAGCCAATACCATTATCTTTGACGATGAGGGTGATTTGATTATCTGGTAATTGATGCAAGCCTAACCAGAGTTTATTATTTGTTCTACTCTTAGGAAAAGCGTGTTTAAATGTATTGGTAATTAATTCATTGACAATTAAACCACAAGGGTTAGCTGTCTCAATGTTGAGCAAGACTGGGTCGATATTTAATTCAAATTTAATTCTTTCTTCATCGTAACCATAAGAACTCAATAAATTATCCAACAAGGACTCAAGGTATTCACCAAAATTGACTTGATCCAAGTTATCAGAACGGTATAATTTTTCGTGAATCAGAGCCATTGAGTGAATACGATATTGACTCTCTTCAAGCACCTTAATTACTTCCATATCTTCGGTAGAGTCAGTCTGCAATTCCAAGAGACTACACACAACAAGTAAATTATTCTTCACTCGATGGTGAATTTCTTTGAGCAGAATTTCTTTCTCTTTGAGAGATGCTTTAATCTGGGCTTCTGCTTGCTTGCGCTCTTGGACATCCTCGACCACACTAATGAAGTACTGTGCTATATCCTCAGAGCTGCGTACCAAAGATATGGTTAGATGCCCCCATTGCACTTGACCATCCCGGCAAATGTAGCGTTTTTCTACGGAGTAAGTGTTAATCTCCCCAGTCAACGCTTGATTCCAGTATTCTTGATCAAGTGCTATTTCATCTGGGTGGGTAATCTCTTCCCAAGTCTGACCCAACAGTTCTAACTCGGTATACCCCAACAGGTCACAAAACCCTTGGTTAGCTCTAAGAATATGACCAGATAGAGAGCTCACCACAATCCCCACTGCAGCTTGCTCGAAAATGGCACGGAAGCGTTCTTCACTTTCTCGCAGGGCTTCCTCTGCCTGTTTACGCTCAGTGATATCTTCGGCAATCCCTGCTACCCGATAGACTTCCCCTGCCTGATTGTAAATAGGGAAGGCGCGATCGCGAATCCAGCGAATTTCTCCATAAGCCCCCACAATCCGATATTCTTCATCGTAGTCACCGCGAACCTGTTTAGCAAAGGCAGCTACTACCTCTTGCCGCTCTGCTGGATGAATAGCATCCACCAAAGATTGGGGTGAAGCGTATAATTGAGAACAAGAGCGACCCCAAATCATTTCATAAGCAGGAGAGACATAAATTATCTGTTGTTGCTCAGGATCACTCATCCAGAAAACACTCTCAATGTTTTCCGTCAGCTGACGGAAGCGCTCCTCACTCTCCCGCAAGTCTAATTCTGCATGTTTGCGCTCTATAGCGTTGGCAAAAATTTCTCCCACTAGTCTTAACAGAGTTATAATATCTTCAGTCCAAACTTGAGTTGTCTGGACTGAATCAAACCCCACGAAACCCAAGAGCTGACCCTGAGCAACCATTGGTACGCAAATTAGAGATTGAATTGATTGCTTCAGTAAAGAGACTTTTTCCTTTCTGGCGGTCGGGGGTAGATCGGTTAATTGGGATATCTGCACTACCTCGAACTGCTGTAATTTCTCCCTGAGCCAGGGAAAACCTTCCAAGGACATCTCCTGTAAATTGGTTATTTGGGGATCAATGCCAGGAGCACACCACTCGTGAGTATTGCTAATCTGAGTGCTATCATCAGAGAGCTGAAAAACATAACTACAGTCAACTCCAGCAAATTCCCCAATTTGTTTGAGGGCTGCTGTGATACCATTATCAATCTCATCAGAATTGAGGTTAATGAATTGGGTAGAAATGCTGGTGATCAGTTGTTCTAACTCAACTCGCTGCTGGAGAGCTGCCTCTGCTTCTTTGCGATCGCTAATGTCTTCCACTACAACAATTAAATAAGGCTCAACCCCAGACTCCTTTGAGGAGTAACGCACTAGTGAAACAGTAACGCTAACCCAAACAAAGGATGCATCCTGACGGAGGTAACGCTTCTGCTGTGAGTAGGTTTGAATCTCACCTGCTAGCAATAATCGCCGGTACTCTAGACTAACAATCCAATCTTCGGGATGGCTGATCTGTGAGCCTGTCTTCTGTAGTAATTCTTGTTTAGTGTAGCCCAAAATCTCGCCCAGCTTTTGGTTAACCATCAACCACCGGCCATTAATCGCCACCTGAGCAACTCCTACTGCTGCTTGTTCAAACAGGGAACGAAAACGTACTTCACTGTCTTGCAGAGCTGCTGTACGCTCTATCACTTTAACTTCTAACTCTTCATTTAAACTTTGTAGAGCAGCTTCTGCTTGCTTTACCTCAGTAATATCTTCGGCAATACCTACCAATCGATAGACTTCTCCCAACTCATTGCGAATGGGAAAACTGCGATCGCGGATGTGGCGAATTGTGCCATTGGGTGTAATAATTCGATATTCTTGAACACAATTTTGCGGATAGCCAGTACGTCTACGTTCTTCGATTTGGGCAAGGGCACTGTCTCGATCATCTATATGAATCGCCTCAATCCAATTTTCGGGATGTTCATACAAACTGGTACAAGAACGACCGAAGGCGGTTTCGTAGGCGGGACTAACGTAGAGCCACTCAGTTTGTAAAGGATTACTCATCCAGAACACATCTCGGATTGTCTCCGCTAGCTGGCGAAACTTCTGTTCACTATCCCTTAAGGCTGTTTCTGACTGTTTATGGGCAATGGCAATTCCTGCTAGCTGAGTTGCCAATTCAACAAGACCTTCCCCTTGTAAGTCAGAGGCTACCAGGCAGGAGGCAGAAGGGCTTGATATGTAACATTCTACCTTTGTACATTCCTTGTTCCTTACTGGGTGTTTTTTCAGAGCCCCACTAGGGGATATTGGTAATGGTAATTGCTTGGAAGTTGTCACCTGAGGCTGATGACCAAACATGGTAAATGTGCCTAGTACTTTACCATTGGGAGAAAAAATTGTTGTTTGTTGTTTGTTGTTTGTTGTTTGTTGTTTGTTGTTTGTTATCTGAGAATGGGGAATGTCTCCCTCAGAATCTGTCAGCGCAATGGAACAGCCAAACCCCTCGGCATGGGCTTCGATAAAATGACAGAGGCTGTTAAGCACCGACTGTAGGGATGCCCCTGTAGCAAGCATTTCTAGGAGCTGTTTTTGTCCTAGCAGTAAGCTCTCAGCTCGTTTACGCTTGCTAATATCCTCAGCAATACCAACAATCCGGTAAACTTGTCCCGATTCATCTGTGACAGGAAAGCTACGACCCCAAATCCACCGTATTTTACCATTAGGGGTAATAATGCGATACTCTTGGTTTAAAGGCACACCGTCAGCTTGTTTTTGCACAGCAGCCTTAAAGTGATCGCAGTCTTCGGGATGGATAGCTTCTAGCCAGCTTTGGGGCTGTTGGTACAAACTACTGCAAGCTCTCCCAAATACTGACTCATAGGCGGGGCTGATATAGAGCAACTCACTGTTATCGGGCTTACTAATGTAAAATACTTCCCGAATATTTTCTGCTAGTTGACGGAACTTCTCCTCACTCTCCCGGAGCGCCTCTTCTGCTTGTGTGCGCTCTAGTTCTGAGCCAGCACGCACGGCAAAAATTTGCAGAATCTCTTCCATCACTTTGGTATTCGTCAGGGGTTTGCGAGCCATAACAGCCATCAAACCTAAAGTTTGACCTGCGGTATTAATTAGGGGAACACCTAAATAGCTCTCAATACCCATCTCCGAGAGCATGGTATTCTCAGGAAATAGCTGTCGAACATTTTTATAGTAGACACAAGTTCTCTGCTTAATAACATCACCACAGCATGTGTCAGCCAAATCGTAGTCGAAATTCTTGGTAATCTGACCATCAATACAGACAGCTACTGTTCTGATACGCTCCTCTTGCAAGTCAACTAACTCAGCAACTAAGGCATATTCCACCTCTAATGCTTTGGCTAAATATTCTACTAACGATTGGAAGAAAGCCTCGCCGCTAGCAGAGGAGATTCCTAAAACCATATTCCGCAGAATTTCATCCATGCGCTTGCGTTCAGTAATATCACGACCTACTGCATAGAAAAATCCAGCTTCAGGAGCGATAGCTGTCCAGGACAACCACAAATAAGATCCATCTTTACACCGATAGCGATTCTCAAAGTTCTCAACTGGAATACCGTCTGATAACTGTTCAACCATCACCACAGTTGCTTCTACATCTTCAGGATGTACAAACCCAATTAATGGTCGAGCTAAAACTTCTGCTTCTGTATAGCCCAATAAGTCTTCAAAATGGGGATTA
>JAAHGL010000460.1 GCA_010692635.1 Symploca sp. SIO2C1
TTGTCTAATCAATTCTAAGGAGAGCTCAATGCTTGACGCTTTTTCAAGAGCTGTAGTTACAGCAGATGGTAAAAACACTGCAATCGGTAGTGGAGAATTAGAGGGTCTGAAAAGCTTCATCGCTTCTGGCAACCGTCGCCTCGATGCAGTTAACGCTATTGCTAGCAACGCTAGCTGCATGGTATCTGATGCGATCGCTGGTATGATTTGCGAAAACACCGGTCTGATTCAAGCTGGTGGAAATTGCTACCCCAACCGCCGCATGGCTGCTTGCTTGCGTGATGGAGAAATCATCCTCCGCTATGTTACCTACGCACTGCTCGCTGGTGATGCTTCTGTTCTTGATGACCGCTGCTTGAATGGTCTCAAGGAAACCTACGCTGCTTTAGGTGTTCCTACTACTTCTACTGCTCGCGCTGTAGGCATTATGAAAGCTCAAGCCGTAGCTCACATTAAAGACGAGCCCAGTGAAGCTCGTGCAGGTGCTAAATTACGCAAGATGGGAAGCCCTGTTACAGGAGACCGTTGCGCTAGCCTAGTTGCTGAAGCTGGCAGCTATTTTGACCGCGTGACTGCAGCTCTCAGCTAAGCGCATCAAGTCTAAACACCATAGCATTTTGGCAATCAGGTAATTGGCATTTTGTCAGTCATGATTAGCCAAGCAATGAAAAATTTAATCCAAATCAAGTCCAATTTCGAGATCCTAAAGACATGAAATCAGTTGTTACCACAGTAGTTGCTGCTGCAGATGCTGCCGGACGTTTCCCCAGCTCCTCCGATTTAGAGTCCGTACAAGGTTCCATCCAACGCGCTGAAGCTCGTTTAGAAGCTGCTGAAAAGCTAGCTGGCAACCTCGACGCTGTTGCTAAAGAAGCTTATGATGCTTGCATCAAGAAGTATGGTTACCTGAATGATGCAGGTGAAGCAAACTCTACTCCTACCTTCAAAGAGAAGTGCCAACGTGACATCAAGCACTACCTGCGTTTGATCAACTACTCTTTGGTTGTTGGTGGTACTGGTCCTTTGGATGAGTGGGGTATTGCTGGTCAGCGTGAAGTGTATCGCGCTTTAGGACTACCTACCGCTCCTTACGTTGAAGCTCTAAGCTACGCTCGTAATCGTGGTTGTGCTCCTCGTGATCTCTCATCTCAAGCTTTGACTGAGTACAATGCTCTTCTCGACTATGTAATCAACTCCTTGTCCTAGTAACGAGGATTGACTCTAATAGTGAGTTTTAATTGAAAACTGGGGGACTTTAAGTCCATTGTTTGCCTAGTAT
>JAAHGL010000461.1 GCA_010692635.1 Symploca sp. SIO2C1
GCCATTAGCCATTAGCCATTAACCATTAGCCATTAGCCATTAACCATTAGCCATTAGCCATTAGCCATTAACCATTAACAATTAACCATTAACCATTAGCCATTAACCATTAGCCATTAGCCATGAACCATTAGCCATTAGCCATTAGCCATTAACCATTAGCCATTAGCCATTAACCATTAGCCATTAGCCATTAGCCATTAGCCATTAGCTATTAGCCATACCCATGGTAAAAAAATAATAGCAAAAAATAACAACAAAGTGATGAATCCTGAACCACTACAATTAACTATAGGCTGGCTCTACCCTACCTTGATGAGTACCTACGGCGATCGCGGTAATGTCATCTGCTTGCAACAGCGAGCACAGTGGCGTGGCATTGGGGTAAAAGTGCTGTCTCTTGATCAAGAAAGCTCCCCTGAGCAACTGCATCAGGTGGATGTTTTGATGGGTGGTGGGGCTCAGGATCGACAGCAGGAAATAGTGATGCGAGATTTAAAGGGGGTGAAATCTCAAATATTACAGGATAAAATTGAGTCAGGAACACCAGGGGTTTTTACCTGCGGTGCTCCTCAATTGCTTGGTCATTACTATGAACCGGCACTAGGACAACGGATTGAGGGATTGGGTTTATTTGATTTATCTAGTAAGCATCCTGGCCCTAATGCTCCTCGTTGTATTGGTAATGTGGTGTTTGAAGTAACTGCATCACCCTTGGCTCAGGAGTTAGAAACAATGCTGGGAACCAAGCCAGTAATAATTGGTTTTGAAAATCACGGTGGTCGTACCTATTTAGGTAATGTACAACCTCTAGGTCGTGTAGTAAAGGGATATGGTAATAATGGGGAAGATGCGACAGAAGGGGCATTTTATCAAAATGCGATCGCAACTTACTCCCACGGTCCCCTATTACCCAAGAATCCCTTTATCGCTGATTGGCTGATCCAGAAAGCGCTGCATCAAAAGTATCAAACTACTGTCAGTTTAGAACCAGTAGATGACACTTTAGCAACTCAAGCACGTCAAGCGATGTTGAAACGTCTGGCTTAACGGTTTTAAACTCCCTCGGCTCCGCTTCGCTCAACTCAGAACTACAATTGATTATATCAATTGCGGTAGGGGCGGGTTCACCAACCAATTAGGGTTTGCTGAATAAGTAGTCAGGAGTCAGGAGTCAGGAGTCAGGAGTCAGGAGAATAGGAGTTTAGGAGTTTAGAATAGTCTTTAAAGGGGATTATGGGTTAAGAAGATGCAAGGAAATTGCAT
>JAAHGL010000462.1 GCA_010692635.1 Symploca sp. SIO2C1
AAATTCCACTAGGGAGTGCTTCGACTGCTGCCAATATTCCCACAGAGCGATCGCCCCTTCATCCGGCATTAACAGGGCATAACCATTACCGTAGCGTTCGAGAGCGAGGGGTCGAACAATGGTAGGGTGTTCCAGATGAGAGGTGATGACGTATTGGTTGCGGAACTGGACTAACTCATCGAAGTTGGGATAAGGATTTCGCAGAACTTTGATAATTACAGGTTCCTTCATTGTCGAGCTAGTTGCTCGATAGACAAGGGTGCGATTCCCGGCATAGAGTTGGTTAGTTTCTTGATAATAAGATAAATTAAGCGTCATTATCACGAATAAGAATTTTGTAGGATAGATAATTTTGATTTGACTACTCCCGGCTCTAAAGAGACGGGGATTCCCCGATAAGTTTCACGGGTTTCAGCACTTCTGCTACCTTGGAATTACGACGAGCCCAAACAAACAGACGCTTAGGGCTAGTGCCGCTGCGCGGAATTAAGAATTAAGAATTTAGAATTTAGAATCTTTACTCTATAAGCATTCTAACGATATTAAACTGGTCAGTTACTTTTGCTGCGCTGCACTAGTGCCTGTCATGATGCGGATCATTGATGTAAGCCATTATTTTTTCGGTACTCACTTTACCTGAAGTATCGTAAAAATAACTTTTAGTCCAAAGGCTAGTGCCGCTGCGCGGAATTTAGAATTTAGAATTTAGAATTTAGAATGCTTATAGAGTAAGGATTATAACGATCTCAAACTGGTTAGTTACTTTTGCCGCGCTGCACTAGGTGCTCTTATGCCGCTCGTTGCCTTTTCTACCCTGCTCTCAAGAGACAGGGCTACCAAGGCTATCGTTTAATAAACGTGTCCTCAAATCCGGCTATTTCTAACCCTAAATCCTATTGAGAGATTGTTGAAGTAAATTTCTAATTGCTTTAATTTCAAAGTTTTGAGCTAATTGTTGGATTTTTTGAGCAAAACTCAAATATTTAAGATCTAAATCTTTCAATTTTTCTGCTTGCTCTATCAAGCTATCAATTAGCCCTTTTTTAGCTAAATCATATAGAATATTTAGTTCTTCAATAGAGGGAGGAATTATTGTATTTGATTGAATACCTTGGGAGGAATTAGTTAGAGCTACAGTTGGTTGAATTGGTAATTTATCATCATATTTATAGACCCATGTCAACTCTAAATAATCTCTAATTTTGAAGAGCAAATCTTCCGCTTGTATCGGTTTAGCGA
>JAAHGL010000463.1 GCA_010692635.1 Symploca sp. SIO2C1
TTTACGTTTTGTGCTGAACATAGGTTACTTTATTGTGTAGGTTTGAGTTGCTTGTGGAAGAATTTCACCCTGGTACTTGTACATATCCTTTGCGCTTAGCAGCATATTCAAAAAAACAATCTTTCTGGTTCAGAAAGATTGCTCATTATCTCAACACTAAGGATTAAACCCTACTCCCTCCCCTCACCAATAACCTATGGAAACAGGATTTAGTCTTACTCAGCTTCACCAATAACCGTGAAAGCTGCCCAGGCAATGGGGTCGAAGTTTCCTCCATCA
Organism: Symploca sp. SIO2C1; assembly: GCA_010692635.1. Lineage (GTDB taxonomy): Bacteria > Cyanobacteriota > Cyanobacteriia > Cyanobacteriales > Coleofasciculaceae > Caldora. Next base: position 280 of record JAAHGL010000463.1, read on the forward strand.
TCATTGAGCATAGTTAACATAGCTTGGCGCATAGCTTGGGCTTTATCTAGTTTCCTCTCATAGAGATTGGTATAGAACTCCCTCATCAACAAATTGGTCTCGTCATCTGGGACTTTCCACAGAGAGACGACAATGGTGGGAATACCTGCGGCAATCAAGGAACGAGATAAACCGATGACTCCTTCCCCTTTAATATCACCACTGCCTGTATCGCAGGCACTTAGTACTACTAGTTCTGCTTGGAGGGGAGTTGCTGATGCCTGTCCAAATTTTTCCATAATTTCGCCACTGGTAAGGAAGCCATCATCATTACCAGAGGAAGCAAGAACAATAGCTCCTGGAGAACCTACACTATTGATATCATCTAGTAATCCGTGAGTAGCAAGGTGGATAACTTTAGCATTGGTCATTTTCTGCACAATAGCTGGTTCGGTAGCTTGTGCGCCAATGAGAGGAGTAGTATTGAGCATTGCAGCAATATTTATCGCCTCCTGTTCTGCACCAGGTAGAGACTTTAAAGTTTCTGAATTCTCCCCTATTCTCTGTTTAGGTAGAAGGGGATTACCGACAACGAGAACTTCTTCACCACGAGGTAAATTAGAGGAAACTCCTCGCTTTTGCTTGCTAGTTAAGCTCAGGGCTTGAATTGAAGGTGCAGTAAGAATAGTATGTTTTTCGATGAGGTAGATTTCGTTAGCGTCTAGGAGAGCAGGGAAGGGGACTAGGAATAACTCTTTATGAGGTATGAAGATGATGCGTTCTTCTTCGTTTTGAGGGAGAAATTCAGCAATAGGTTCGATAAGGAGTTGATAAAGTTGTTGCAGGTGGGTGGTAGAAATAGTTCCTTGGGAAGTAGAATTACTACTGCTACGACTCCTAACACCAATTTGTTCGCGACTGACTTTGACTAGTTCTTGAAGA
>JAAHGL010000464.1 GCA_010692635.1 Symploca sp. SIO2C1
ATGGATAATGGATAATGAACAATGGATAATGAACAATGGATAATGGATAATGGATAATGGATAATGGATAATGGATAATGGATAATGGATAATTACCTCTCCTTGAAAGAAGAGGATTGACAATCAGGAAAATACTTTCTTTTTATTTTCTTTTTATTTTCTTCATAAATGAAGAGGTCTTAGACCAAATTAACCAATTATCAATTATCAATTATCAATTATCAATTATCCATTGATAAATTGCCCATTTTTGCCCACCAATTCGGATTTTGCAAGAATGATGTTGGCTCAGGATGAGGTGTCCATTGTTTCAGAATCATATCGCAGGAATAATACCGGACATGGTATAAGAACCTGATTTGGTATAAGTTGAGAGTGTCACCACCAATTCACAATTTAAATGCATAACAGCTTAAGTTTTGTTATATGCTAGCTGAAGCTCAGGGGATTCCGCCTCGAACAAAAAAGCAATAACTGGCTTATTGAGACGGAGAAATGGCATAGTTACTAGTGATTTCTGGTCAATGCTACAGATTTCAACCTCAGTTAATTCAATAAAATTTCGGGAATTATTGAGTAAATCAGAGATTTTAGAGCGATAGTCATTTAAAGGTAAATTTATTGTTAAATTTCCGCAAATTCTTAGGTTATTTACTGTCAAAATTTTAATTCTAGTTTGTCTCATGGTGTTTCTCTTGCTCAATGTTGTGAGCTTAAATGACTCACTATTTTTCTATCTGTAAACTTCACCATCATTTCGCAAAAATATCCTTTTTTTTAAACTTCATAGAAAGAAAAAACATTGTTTTTTCCAGTTCATACCAAATCCGGTTATTGTGGGGTACTTATCAAAATCCCCAAATCTTTTCCAGACAAAGGCTTTGATTTTTTTTAATAGACCCTTGGTAAAGCGGATTTGGTATCATATGATTCTCGCGGAGTTCAGATGCCCGACTTATTCAAGAAGTCGGGCATCTATACCTGAGATCTTGCACGCCTGTCGAAAATTGACCCGTCAAGGTAGGGAGCAACCCCCCTCACAAGGGTAGGTTTTTTACATAAGATGATAGGGTCGGTGAGACAAGGAGGACTTGGAGGGAAAGTAGACAAGGAAGAAAGAAGGAATTGTATATTAGGAAGTATTCAGGAAAAAAGATGATTGG
>JAAHGL010000465.1 GCA_010692635.1 Symploca sp. SIO2C1
TAAGTATAAAATCACTTGGGAGAAACTACCTGATGATTTTCCCTTACCTGATGATCCTGTGGACAATATTGCTCAGCCTTTATTAGCCCTAACACTATCTGAGAGTTTAGAACAAGCAGGGCGCTTGGGAGAAGATATGTTAGTCGCCACTAACTATGGTGTCTGTGCCACGATGGATGGCAAAATGGTTGTCAAAGCACCTGATTGGATGTACGTGCCTCGGATTTCTGTTACCCAAAAGGAAGTTAATCGCAGTTATACCCCACGCCTACAAGGGGAGATTCCCTCTGTTGTGATGGAGTTTCTTTCGGAAACAGAAGGAACCGAATATTCCATCAAACCCACCTATCCTCCTGGGAAATGGTTTTTTTATGAACAGGTGTTGCAAGTGCCGCAATACGGCATTTTTGAGCCAGAGGAAGGAAAGTTACAAGTGTATCAGCTCAACTCCAATGGACGTTACGATCCGCAACAAGCAAATGACAAGAATCAGTATTGGGTGGAGAGTCTAGGTTTATATCTGGGTGTATGGGAAGGAACCAAGACTAATCGAACAGGTTATTGGTTACGCTGGTGGGATGAAAATGGGGAAATATTGCCTTGGGGAATTGAGTTAGTTGAGCAGGAAAGGCTGCGTGCTGAAACATTGATGGCGCAATTACGAGCTGCGGGAATTGAGCCAGAAGTCTAATTTCCCGTAAAGTTATCTACAATTACCTTAGGACTGACGGATAGGGAGATAATGCACTATGCCAGTTGTGACAACTAAGTATAAAATCACTTGGGAGAAACTACCTGATGATTTTCCCTTACCTGATGATCCTGTGGACAATATTGCTCAGCCTCTATTAGCCCTAACACTATCTGAGAGTTTAGAACAAGCAGGGCGCTTGCGAGAAGATATGTTAGTCACCACTAACTATGGTGTCTGTGCCACGATGGATGGCAAAATGGTTGTCAAAGCACCTGATTGGATGTACGTGCCTCGGATTTCTGTTACCCAAAAGGAAGTTAATCGCAGTTATACTCCACGCCTACAAGGGGAGATTCCCTCTGTTGTGATGGAGTTTCTTTCGGAAACAGAAGGAACCGAATATTCCATCAAACCCACCTATCCTCCTGGGAAGTGGTTTTTTTATGAACAGG
>JAAHGL010000466.1 GCA_010692635.1 Symploca sp. SIO2C1
GCAATATTGTCCACAGGATCATCAGGTAAGGGAAAATCATCAGGTAGTTTCTCCCAAGTGATTTTATACTTAGTTGTCACAACTGGCATAGTCCTTTATCTCCCTATCCATCAGTCCTAAGGTAATTGTAGATAACTTTACGGGAAATCAGCGATGAAACTTGTTTTCATCCGGGTTAACCAGCCTCATTTTGAGAAAACAGTGAAAACCTGCTCTGAGACGCACCATGCCGCGTCTGTACAATGTAAGATATAAATGTTCCCAATTCTGAATTCTAAATTCTAAATTCTAAATTCTAAATTCCCAAACTTATGATTACGATCGCATTACCAAAAGGTGCCCTTCTTAAAGATAGTATTCGCTTGCTGCAAGCAGTTGGTTTAGACTTTAGTGCCTTTCTAGACTCAGCTAACCGCCAACTAGAGATTGAAGACACCACTGGTACAGCTAAAGCTTTGCTAGTACGAACCCATGATGTACCAGTTTACGTTGAATACGGTCAAGCTCAGTTGGGGATTGTCGGTTATGATGTGCTGCGGGAGAAAAATTCAAAAGTTGCTCATTTAGCTGATTTACAGTTTGGCGGATGTAGAATGTCAGTAGCAGTCAAGGCTTCTAGTCCTTACCAGAGTTCTTTAGATCTTCCCCCCCACGGCAGGGTAGCATCTAAGTTTGTTCACTGCGCCCGCGAACACTTCAATAAGTTGGATTTGCCTGTAGAAATTATTCCACTTTACGGTTCTGTCGAACTTGGTCCTATTACTGGGATGTCGGAAGCAATTGTGGATTTAGTTTCCACTGGTCGTACTTTAAAGGAGAATGGTTTGGTTGAGATTGATATCTTATTTGAAACTACAGCACGGTTGATTGCTAATCCTCTGAGTTACCGCCTCAATACTGATAGACTCCACGATTTGGTAGAGCAGTTGCATTCTTCAATTTTGAGTAAAGTCTAATTTTTAAGAAACGCTGAAAAGCTAATGGTTAATGGCTAATGGTTAATGGTTAATGGCTAATGGCTAATGGCTAATGGCTAATGGCTAATGGTTAATGGTTAATGGTTAATGGTTAATGGTTAATGGTTAATGGCTAATGGCTAATGGTTAATGGCTAATGGTTAATA
>JAAHGL010000467.1 GCA_010692635.1 Symploca sp. SIO2C1
CAGCCGCACCTATCCAGCACTGGCCAAGAATCAAATTCCCCTCTACTCCTCGCTCTTCTGTGTCTTAGTTAATGGGGGACTGAGTATTCTCTTGGTGCGAACTCATCCAACTGTTGCTTAAAAGCAGTTGGTGCTTCTAAGACTGTTAGAAAACCCTTTTGAGCTTGGCAATGGTTACGCATCATCACAATTGTCTGAGGTTTCACCACTCCTGAGTCAAACTGCAAGTGTCCTAATCCACTCCCGGCGTGAATGAATCCTAATCCAGTGGAGGAAGTTAGGGTATCTAACTCAACTAAGGTATTAGCAGCAGCAGTAGGTAATACTCCTATTTTGCAAGTAATTCCTGCTGGAGAGGGGGATTCCCAGATTCGTTTTGGCAATGATTGCCATAGATTTAGCTCTTCGGCATCGGTATACAAAGTACCTGTTAAACCCAATTGCTGTCCAACTTCCAATATCCGAGATGACTGTTCCTTCACAGCCTCCATAACACTCTGAAAACGTATCATTAAACCCATACCTTTACCAATATCCAGAGCCTTCACTAGCTGAGTGGAGAGTAGATCAACGGCTGTAGGAGTAAGGGCAGAAGCTAGTAAAGTTTTAGAGGCAGAAGCTATTGCTTCTACTTCACCAGTCAATACCACAGTATTCCCAGTCTCTGGTATGGGATAAACCCGGAATGTCACTTGCGTTAGAATTCCCAAGCTACCATAGGAGCCAGTAAACAACTTCATCAAGTCATAACCAGCGACATTTTTTACCACCCGTCCCCCAGCTTTGGCGATTTGTCCATCACTACGAACGAAGGAAATACCCAACAGCATATCTCTAACCCCACCATACCGCTGACGCCAAGAGCCACTGTTGGCGGTAGCAATGATGCCACCTAGGGTAGCTTGTTGAGGATAGGCTGGTTCTAGGGGCAAAAATTGACTATTTTCGGAAAGAAGCTCTTGTAAGTCAGAAAATCTTACTCCAGCTTCGGCAGTCACTGTTAAGTCACCAACTGCATGATCAATGATGCGGTTTAGCCGTTCAGTACTAAGGATTAGATCTACTTGCTTACCCACACCACCCCAACTTAATTTACTACCTTTACCACAGGG
>JAAHGL010000468.1 GCA_010692635.1 Symploca sp. SIO2C1
GCTAACCGCTATCGCGGTATAGCGTGGGCTTCTCAGCGACTCCTGCTGTTGCATAGGACGTTAACTGAGCTTTAAGAACGGGATGCCCCACCGCCCTGTTTTTTATGTTGATCGCCGCATTTAGATCACGGGCCATCCTGCATCCACAATGAGGGCAATTGTGCCATCTTACATGCAGCTTCTTGGGAACCTTCTTGCCACAACTAGAACAATCCTGTGAAGTATTCCGAGCGCTTACTGAGACAACCAACTTTCCAGCATTCTCGGCTTTGTTTGCCAGTATCGACAGAAAGCTTGACCACCCAGCGTCTAACACAGATTTAGCCAATCGGGTACGGGAAAGTCCTTTGACGTTTAACTCCTCGTGAGCAATAACGTCATATTTTGAGAGCAGATAATTAGCTGTCTTGAAGTGAAAATCTTTGCGCTTATCAGCCACCTTTTTGTGCTGGCGACTCAGTTGTTTAATCGCTTTAAGTCTACGTTTTCCTCCTTTTTGCCGTCTTGATACTCGCTTTTGGATTACCCTCAACCTTTTCTGAGCTTTCCGGTAGTGTTGAGGGATAGCTACAACTTCTCCTTTTGCTGTTGTCAAAAACTCTTTTAATCCAACATCAATCCCAGTGATTGAACGTGGATTGATGTCTGGTTTAATATTAGGAACCGTCTTATCCTCAAGAGATAAAGTGAGATAATATCGCTCAGACTTCTTGGTGATAGATACAGTCTTAATTTTGAATCCCTCAGGTATTTGACGATGTAGGATGACCTTGATTTTCCCTAGCTTGGGTAAATTAATCCGATTCCCTTGCAAGCAATCCTGTTTGATTTGAGGATAGGTCATTGTACGGTAGCGACTCAAAGGCTTAAACCTAGGTCTGCCGGTATGTTTCCCGTTGCTATCCCCTTTCAGGAATCGGTCAAATGATACCTTAACTCGCTTGACAACATCTTGTAGAACTTGAGAGTAAATGTCAGAGTACCAAGGTCTATCTTTCTTGAGTTGAGGTAAAGTTTTCTTCTGAGTGTAGTAGTCTGGATTGTC
>JAAHGL010000469.1 GCA_010692635.1 Symploca sp. SIO2C1
ATGCAATTTCCTTGCATCTTCTTAACCCATAATCCCCTTTAAAGACTATTCTAAACTCCTAAACTCCTATTCTCCTGACTCCTGACTCCTGACTCCTGACTCCTGACTACTTATTCAGCAAACCCTAATTACCTCTCCTTGAAAGAAGAGGATTGACAATCAGGAAAATATTTTCTTTTTATTTTCTTCATAAATGAAGAGGTCTAAGACCAAATTAACCAATTATCAATTATCAATTATCAATTATCCATTGATAAAGTATAAAATTAGCGATCGCAACCTGTCTGCTACGAATCGTAGAGGTCGCTACTTTTTGGTGCTATTATTTCACAATGCAAAAGGTGTGAGCTTATAGAACCCATTTGGGATCTATAGATAACGAAGAAAACTAGCCTAAACCCTGAGAATTGAGAATTGAGAATTTAATGTTGCAAGTGCCATTATACCAGTTCTCTTCTCCAATATGTACGTATACAATATTTATATGTACGTTCAGCTCCAAAATTATGAAACGGGTTACGCCAACGGAACTACGGGGAAATCTCTACAATTTATTGGATGAAATCCTAGAGACTGGTATCCCTTTAGAGATAGAACGGGGGGGAAAGCATTTACAAATCGTTCCAGTCGAGAAGGTGGATAAATTACAGAGGTTGATTTCTCGTCCAGAGGTGATTGTGGGAAATCCTGAAGAACTTGTGGAAATCAGTTGGGAGCAGGAGGTTAGTCTTGATTTACCTTGATACCCATGTAGTCGTATGGCTTTATGGGGGTTTGGGAAATAAGTTGAGTAATTTGGCAAAATCTTTAATTAATGATCATTCGGTTTATGTTTCACCCATCGTGCGGCTAGAGTTGCAATATTTGTATGAGATTGGGCGGGTAAGGGATGAATCAGATGTGATTCTCACGGATTTAGGGACTTCCAAAAAATAAAACATCCCGCAAAGAGAATGATAATCATTGTCAGGGAGAGGAAGGGGTAGCCAACGGCTACCCCTTCCTCTCCCCTTATCTAGGGGAAAGTTGAATAAGTCTGAAA
>JAAHGL010000047.1 GCA_010692635.1 Symploca sp. SIO2C1
CTTAGTAAGGGGGAGGACAAGATTTCCCCCCTTACTAAGGGGGGAATAAGGGGGGTAGCAAGATCTTGACCTATTAGCCGGTCGTTTAAACGACCGGTGGGGCAAGGGTTTCACTTTAAGTTGACACGAATGGTTTTGGTTACTATGAAGACAGAGCAGATGGGTCATCCTTGGAGATTTTTCGTGGCTAATTTTAGTCAAAAAAGGATAGGACTCCGATACTCGTGAAGCACTTTCGCCCTCAGGACGACCAGTTCCTCCTTGAGCACGGTTTGGTAATGGTTACACGCAGGCTTTAGGATTAGCGAGCAGCTACCCTGGTGCTGTAAGCGATCGCACACTTTGGAATTAGTGAGCACCTATGGTTGTGCCCTAGGTAATCGCACTCTTGGGAAATCCCAGGAGTGTCTAAACTCCATTTTAAAAGAGATCGTCTCTATTTCACTCCTTGATTTTCTCTGATGTCGTGTACTTTGTCTTGGCCGCAAACCCTAAGTATTTTTGCTTAGCCTTCTTTCGACACATGATATACTACATTTTGTCGTGCGGAATGTGGGCTACAGAGATTCTGGTAATGTGATCTCAAACAGATGAGCAAAACGACGCATCCTTTCCAGGGTGACGGGAACAGGCTCATCTAACTCACAGGCAGCAACCACTACTCTTGCTAGGTGAATTTCTCCTTTGAGTAAAGGGTATCTTCCTGTTAATCTTTCTGATAGAGCAATCAGATTTTTGTTATCGGCAATAAATTCAGTTAAGGCTGTCAGATCCTCATCTATCTCTGGTATTTCTAAGCCGAGAAATTCAAATCGCTGCAAACGCTGGATTACTTGCTCTATGGTTTCTTTTAGTTGTGCAGCAGCTGTAATTATATGTACAACAGCTATACGCTTGCTGGGATAAACTGCTCGTCCATCTAGCTCTTCCGATAGTAAAATAGCATCTTCTGGAGTTATTGTGATTTTTTCTAATAAAGCTAGATCTACTTCTGGTACAATCGGTTCTAGCTCCTTAAAATTCTGGAATCGGCTAAAAGTTTGAGCTAGAGTTTCATTTAACCTAGTAGCAGCAAAGACTAGAGCAGCAGCCAAGTTCCAATCAGGTTTTGGATGACCAATGGTATCGATAAAAGGTTCATAAGCATCTAGTTCTTCAGAAGATATGTTCAAGTTTTCCCAGGACTCGATATCGATTTTTGGTAAATCTATGCCTAAAGGGACAAATCTCTCTACTTGCTTCCAGGTTGCAGAAATTGGTTCGTTCAGTTTTCTAGCAGCCTCCACGAGATGAGAAAGAGAGAGTCTATTATGTTTGCGAGAAGGATAAGGGTATTTTCCATCTAATCTTGAAGAGAAAATAACTACATCTTCTGGAGTTGCCATCAAGTCAACTAAAGATTGTGGTTCTACCTCTGGTATTTCTAAACCCAGGAAGGCAAACTTCTGATATCTGGCAAGAGTTTGAGCAATAGGTTCATTAATTCTTGCTGAAGCTAAAACAAGTTGACCAATAGGTATATACTTATCATTCCAAGGATCTTTATCTTTTCTGTTTATTATTGTGGAAAAAGCAATTACATCTTTCTCTGTAATCACAAGCTCATCCGGGATATTTTGGTCAATTGATGCAAGTTCTAGTCCTAAAGCTGCAAATCGTTGTAGTCGCTGTAAAATTTCCCTAATAGGCTGGTTTAAATACCAAGCAGCAAAAATTATTTGGGCAGGAGGAATGTTAACATCAAAATTTATATAAGATAAATATCTGCTTACATGTCCTATATTGCTATTAAAAATAGCAGCATCAATAGGATCTAATACTGGACAATATTCAGATCGCATTGATGGTGGTATGCTCTCTAAACAGGCATTTGATAGTCTTACTAACCCATAACGCTTCCACAAAAGTATACGATAAGGGATAATCCACCATGGCATACAGCTTATAATATCTCTGTATGAGAAGTTTCCTTTTAATAAATTACTATCCATTTCAAAACAGCCAACCTGAAGGATAGAAATCTCTAAATTATTGAAGTTTCTTGTTCCTAGTCTGAGCTGTGGTCGTTTTTGCAGGATAGAGTGAACTATATGACAACCTACATTAGGGTATTCTTCTGAAAATTCCCACAACCAAGAGAGAGATAAAAATTCCCACTCCTGTAAAACTTCAGCACCTTGAATCAACAAGTCTTGAACATATTTTTTGTCATATTCCACAATCTTCTTGCGGTCTACAGTTAACCTAGGGTAGTAATCTTGATGTAGATTGACTACCACTCCAGATTGTCTTTCTTCAGTACGTAAACCATCCGAGAGAATACATCCACGATATTCATGGGCTACCCACCAAAGATTATCCCCTGCACGGAGACAGTGATGCTGAGGAAGATAAGGATGCTTTAACTGATTTACTTCCCAAATTTCCCTTCTTGCTCCTTGTCGCACTTCTGTTGGAAATTCTGCAATCCACAACAGTTGTCGCAGGATTTCAATACAAGAAATGCGCTGACCCTCATGATGGGTGCGGTTGAGATAGAGACGTACTCTAGTTCCTGAATCGGAGCCGATACCTAAAGGCTGCACTCGAAATAAACCACTACTGCCAGGAATCCGCACCAGTAGTTTCTCCCCTGGCTTACCCTGATGATCGAGGCGACAAGTTTCTACCTCAATTTCGTCTGCTAGCATAAAATAACTGAGCACCCCTACACCAAACTGACTATTGGGATAGAGTTTGATGGGAGGGTCACATTTAAGCCATGCCGCTTGTTCTTCAATAAATTCTGGTAAATCAGCAAAACGACGTCCCGCACTAGCAAAGCATTTGGATAAATGCTCCATATCCATGCCAATGCCATTGTCTTGACATTCAATATATTCTCGCCCATTCTCGTCTTTCTCCTGGCGAAAGATAATTTGCCCCTGCCATGCTGCTGAATCCTGATAACGAAATCTTGGTTGGGACTCCCATTCTCTCCGTGTCTCCCCATCCACCCGCGTGAGATACTCAAGCCTTGCGGCTCGATAACGACAGGCATCTAAAGCATTTTGATAGAGCTCTCGAATAGCTAATCCCGGATCCCCATAGAGTTGCTCTCCCATGAGCAATTCCCGAATCTCATCATGAGCGAGCTGGAAATTGATGTGGGGTTTTTGATAAACAGGGCCACTGTTATCCCTAGCTGCGATAATACCATCGGACATCAAATGTTTAGGAAAACCAGCTAAGGCTTCCATTTCTCCTCGTCGCTCGCCAATTCGTCTTAAAATTTGACCAAGGAATTCATCGGCTTGTTGCAGATGCTCTTTTAAAGCCACATCAATGGCAGGGTGATGACAAGTGGCTGTCAAATTTCGCCCCACACCAACAGGATTCCAACGAGTCTGAGTAGAATTAACGAGGCGATGCAGATCCTGTAAATCCAAAGGATCAGCCATACCTATATGATCGACTAAAACTGTAGAAAGATGGCGAGTATCGATCGCTAATAACCATGCCATTTTCAGCAAGTAAGCCAGCATCTTCTCTCTAATCGGTTGTTCTTCTCGATATGATCCGACAATGAGACGAGACTGGAGTGCATTAGGACGATCCTCTCGATCGATGCGCTCAGGATCAACTAAAGTACAACGAGCCAATTCTAGCGATCGCTTCCAGTTTAGAGCATCTCGAACCAACCGGGTGCTACATTTACCGAACTTTTGCAGCGCCTTGACAAAATCATCCGCAAGATAACCACCTTCTGATTCAGGAATCCATACTTCTAAACTCTTGCGCAAACAGCGATGCACTAGCCAAGACATGACAGCATCTTTTTCCGCTATTTGTCCCTGCTCTTCTAAACGCTTAGCTTTGCGAAAAAATCGAGGTTCACTTTGATGGAGTTTTTGCAGTGAGTCGCGAAAACTCCCGGTAGTATCCGTAGCTTCGCAAGCTAAAGGATTAGTTTTAGCTGCTTGCACCAGAGCACTTGCCAAAACTGCTTCTCGCACAAAAGGGACTGCGATAACCAAGGCAACTTCTGCTGCGGACAATTGCACCGGGGGATTAGAGCGCAGCACCAACAACTCTAAAGACTCCAGTACCCGAATTGGTAAGTTCTCATCCCGCCAAGGATCATTAGGCATTGCCTGGATTGAAGCTTGCCATTGCTGCCAACAAGCAGTCAGAATTCTGATAAATTGCTGTTTGAGACGAGAACTAGTGGAGTTGGAGTTTTCCTCTGTTTCCTCATCCTGCCAGAGGGATGATTCTAGCGCAGCCTCAGCCCAAGAATAGCTGTTTTCTCCTCTTAATGCCTTTGCCGTTAAACTCTCACAAATAACTTGAGATAGGGGAGTAGTATCAACTAAACTCTCAAAACAGTAATGAATTTGCTGTGCTTGCTTCCCATGTTCAGTAACTAGAGCATCTAACCTACTCTTAGTTGCTTCTAGCACTTCTCCCAGAGTACAAGCCGGATGTTGGGGATCTAGAACTTCTGCCAAAGCTTTAGAAAACAGACTGAACCCAGCTTCACCTCTGACATATTGACTCACTTGACCTGAGCCACAAGCAAACACTACTACAAAATTGCGTTTAGATGCCTTATTCCGCTCACCCCTACTCCAGGAAGCCAAATAGGTTTGCTTAACTCCGAGCTTCACTCCTTCTCGGCAGGCATCAATGACAAAAATAATCGTTTTGGCGTCTGCCTGATCAATAATATTACTCAGGTCAGTTGAGACCAGATATTCTTCAATAGATTCTGGATCATCTAAAAAAGCGTCGGCAGGAACCAGATAATCTCTGCCATTATAGTGCAGCCCATGACCAGAGAAATAAAGCAGTAGGATTTCGATTCCCTTAGCCTCTCGACATTCTCGTCTGAGAGAGTATCTGATTTTATTGCGAGTCAGTTGAGAGGCATTATCCGTTCCTAGGGAACTAACACGGTAGCCAGATTGTTCTAGAGAAAAATTTAGTGCTTCTAGATCTTGACAGACAACAGGCAGATTTTTAATTGCATCGCTTTCATACTCAGGAACTCCGATTAGTAATGCTCGACGCTTTTTCATCCGTTATTCGGCAAATGTGAGGGTAATGGCTCCTTTCCCACCCATTTTAGCCGTGCCGATTAACTCAACACCACCTTCAGCGGTAACCTCAACCTGAATGGTAACTTCCTTTAACTTGAAGTCCCCAACCCGTTTGACTTCACTGAGGGTTTCGGCAACACCCTGACAAACCTTGCTCAGATTCTCCTTCAGTTGCTGAGTGGGAATTTCCCGAAAGGCAATATCTCCATCCGGTGAAAAGATACCTTTCACATCCTCATCTTCCTGAGGAAGACTCACCAAAATCGGCATATATTCCATGTAAAACTCCGGAATCTTGCTTAGTTTTGTCTGGAAAGATTATAACTTGGATGAGATTTTACTTTGTGCCCTTTGTGCCTTTGTGGTGGGTGAGGTAAAATTTCCTCCAACTCAAAGAGATTGCTTCCCCATAACTTGTTCTAAAATCGGGTCTAAGTGCAAATTAGCTTCTAGGATATCAGCAAGAGTGTTAAAAATTGCTTCCCGTTGTTCGCGGTAGTTAGCAACACCAGTGGGAAGAAATGGTAATCCTCGCCGCTGTCGCAGATGATTCAACCAAGCACGTCGCCAAGGACCATTGTCAAACAAACCGTGGAGATAACTACCCCAAATTAATTGAGTAGAGTCCACTATCCCTAAGCCAGAGTCATTAAATAGAGGTTGATAAGCAGAACCTTCTTCCTCCGTCAACTCTAGCAATTGGGAACGTCCCTGATGGATTTCGTAACCAGTCACCGGTAAACCAGCCTGGGGATAGTTAGAAGTTACACTCCTCTGACGAGAGATTTTTTGACCAGTAATTGAAGTTGCTAACGGTAATAATTCTAATCCTGGATAGCGTCCCCGATGACCCTCCAACCCATCTCTATCTTCGAGAGTTGTACCCAGCATTTGGAACCCACCACAAATCCCCATAACTGTGCCACCTGCCGCTGCGTAGTTTTTAATTTCCTGAGCCATTCCACTTTCGTGAAGAATCCTCAAGTCAGAAATCGTCGTCTTCGTACCTGGGATAATTACCGCATCTGGATATCCCAAGGTTTGGTTAGGCATCAAATAGTTAACGCTAACAGTGGGTTCTGATTCAAGAGGATCAAAATCAGTAAAATTAGCAATGCGGGGTAGCCGAATCACAGCAATGGAGAGTTCAGTATCTTGCTTTTTTTTGAAGTTTCTCTCCAGCAAATCAAGGGAATCTTCTGCTGGAAAAAGCTCATCTATCCACGGAATAACTCCAACAACTGGAATGCCAGTGCGTTCTTCTAGCCAAGTGATTCCTGAATCCAAAAGCGATCGCTGTCCTCTAAACTTGTTAATGATTACCCCTTTAATCAAAGCTCTCTCCTCTGGCTCCAGTAGCTCCAGAGTGCCAACAACATGGGCAAAAGCACCACCCCGATCAATATCCACAACTAGCAGAGTCAAAGCATTTAAATGCAGAGCCACTCGCATATTGGTTAAATCACGGTGCTTAAGGTTAATCTCGGCTGGGCTGCCAGCTCCTTCACAAACAACTACATCAAACTGTTGGCTCAGATACTTTAGTGATTTCTCAATTGCGTGCCAACCTCGATTAAAATACTGCTTGTAGTAATCATGGGCTCCGATTCTATCCACTGCTCTACCCATGAGCACTACTTGGGAAGTCATGTCTCCTTGGGGCTTGAGTAAAATTGGATTCATTTCAACACAGGGTCTGCTTCCAGCTGCCCAAGCTTGTACTGCCTGAGCATAACCAATTTCTTTCCCTTCCTGAGTCACGTAAGCATTCAGGGCCATATTTTGACCTTTGAAAGGTGAGACTCCCCACCCGTGCCGCAAGAGCACACGACACAAAGCAGTGGTAATCAGAGATTTTCCTGCGTGGGAGGTTGTGCCCACAACCATTATGGCTTTCATAACAAATTCTGTTAAGTGTAAAAACCCACGCGCCTACAGGCAGCGGGGGAAAAACGAGGTGGTATTTAAAGATGCTATAAGAAACTCGAACAAGCTGTAGCTTCCTACAAAATCCCCGACATGAGAACACTCCCTAGCAATTCTAAGCCTAAAACCTAAAACCTCTTACTCTGATAATTTGGTAATTTTGTAATCTACTGAATCTGAGTTTTCAGGGAAGACACCTATTCAAACAGGTAGCCTGAACCATCGACCTAAGAAATTGTAGAGCCGATCTAACAATGAAGGAGGAGGCAATGTCCCCCCTTGTTGTTCCCATTTTGCCACTAGCTGACGTCCTAAAGGTGTCAAGCGAAAACTATCAGTAATCCCTTGTCCATCAACTTCTCGGCGCAGGATGCCGACTTGAATCAGCCACATGATGCAGCTTTCTACTGCCAATTCAGACATGGAGCGTTCTAGGTAATGTTGTTCCACACCTTCATCAGAGGCAATTGCTTGCAGAGGAACACTCTTAAGCCTCATCGCTACAAATAAAGGTAGTAGAAACGGTGAACAACGCATGGCTCGCTCTGCACGTTTGACAGTGCGAGGAGGATATGGAATTGACTTAGTCTTTTGAGACTCAATTGAAGTCATTGCTAGCAAAAAGTCTCCTTGTCTCTCTTGTCCATTGTAATATTTAGACTGGTCAGTTCATTTGAAACAAACAGGAAACAAAATCTATGGCACTCCAAGTTGGTATAGATGCACCAGCATTTACCGCCAAAGACAGCGATGGCAATACCGTTTCCCTCTCAGACTTTGCTGGTAAAACTGTTGTTTTGTATTTTTATCCCAAAGACGACACTCCTGGCTGCACAAAAGAAGCTCAAAGTTTTCGGGATAACTATACCGAATATCAAGGCAAAGACATGGTGGTACTCGGTGTCAGTATGGATGATGAGGCATCTCATAAAGCTTTTCAAGAGAAGTATGGTTTGCCTTTCCAACTGCTAGCAGATCCAGATGGAACCCTTACCAAGGCTTATGATGTTGAAGGTGGTGGCTACTCCAAGCGCGTTACCTACATCATTAATGGTGAGGGTAAAATCACTCATGTTGATGAAAAGGTACAAACTGCTACCCACGCCCAAGATATCTTAGGGGTGATGGGTTAATATTAGTGGGACTTAGACAAAAAATGGGGCTAAAAAGGGCTGAAAGTGTTATATATCAGTATTATTAGCTCGAAAACACCTAAACCCAGTCGTAGTCAGGGTTTGGGCCGATTTTACCTCTAAGAGGTAAAATCGGCACGTGGTAAGGCTTTCAGCCCTTTTGCCAGGGAAAAATTGTCTAAGTCCCATTAGTTGGTTTCCAGTTTCCGGACATAGGCTGGACATGGTGTAAGCGTATTGAGCAAAGATTGATCTGCTGTCCAAAATTCAGCAGATTCTAGCTCAGCAACTGCCAGAAAAGCTGCATCATACAGAGTTGCCAAGGAGAACTGTTGGGCAATCTCCCAGGTTTTTGCACGGATAGCATTGCTATCAAGATAATCAACAGGCATCTGACAAAAATCATCATAAAACTCTGCGGCTTGAGAAGTGGTAATTGCCCCCAATCTCACTTTTTTTCGCAACACTGAGCCAACTTCAGCCCAGGCAAATGCTGGAGCAACCAAACGCACATTCGATGTCAGCAACGGAAAGATCAAGTTTCTGGCTTGTCGTTGCAGTATCTCAGGTACCAAATAAGGAATCCAGATACTAGTGTCGATACACTTAGTCACGCCGTTCCTCACCAGATCTAAGCTGACGAATTAATTCCACAGAGCTTGATTGAATCCCTTTGTTAGCTTCTAATTCAGCACTACGAGCCACAATACGCTCATGTGCTGTAAGTATTCGCCTTCGTTGTACCTCGCTGGCAATCGCCTCGACAACCATCTCGTTAAAAGACTCACTGCCTTCTCGAAACTGCCTTGCTTGCTCAAGCAAATCGGTAGGAATCCTGATAGTTACAGCTTCTAGCTTCATAGTTGCAGTCTATGCGATCGGAATTCAAGAACTTTTGGAGCAGAGTCAGTTCAATTATAGACAATCTTGATCATTAACAGCTTGAGCTGACTTACGCTCTAGAAGCTTCAAGCGAATTTCGGCATGAAATTCACGAGTAATGGGATAGAAATAGGCCAAAACTAAACCAATAATTAAGGCAACCGTTGGCAGAGGACCAACAGCAATGCGGATTGCCAGCAGTGCTGAATCTGGTTGGGTAGGCACCGGTTGTCCTTGAACAGACTTGATAAATCCTGCCAACTCCAAAGCTTGACCGACTAGAAACAGTGCTAGTGCCAGACCAACTTTTTGCAAAAGTACCATGAAACCATAAAAAATGCCCTCACGACGCTGGCCTGTTCTTAGTTCATCAAGTTCAATCACATCTGGTACCATCGACCAAGGAATGAGATAGGCAACGGATACACCAAAGCCAGCAAGAATAGCCAAACAATACATCAAGGTTACTTGACCGGGCTGAACGAAAAACAGACCTGCTTGAGCAATAATCCACAGGCTCATCCCCATAAAGTAAACAGCTTTTTTCCCTAATCGCTCGCTAACAAACCTCCAAAAAAACAGCATAACTAGAGCTGTGCCTTGAACAGCAATAGCAACTGTAGGAAATATGTCTTCTGGCAAACCCATCCAACTTACTACAAAGTAAATGAGGATACTTGCAGTTAACTGAACAGCTAGCCAAGAACAGAGGTAAATACTAATAACAAAGAGGAAAGGTTTGTTAGCGAAAACAACCTTGAGTTGCTCAACAAATGAAAGAGAAGGTGTGGTGTTTTCCTGAGATTCTTCTGAAGCAACGCTGCGAGTCATGAGGTGAGGTTCAGGGTTGGAAAATAACAGCGTTAGACCGAAGATAGTAATCAACACACCAAAAAGAATCGCGACGATACTAGTAAGGTCAACTTTCCCTATTGTACCCACCCATTCAGCAGTAACGGGGATAATTCGGATTATGCCATAGCCAATACATAAAACACCAATGATGTTCAAGAGAGTACCGAAGCCCTTTTTTAGCTGATTATTTAATATGGGCTGGGCTCCCCGTTCTCGGATTACCAAAACACACCAAAAAATTGGTAAGACTGATAGTAAAGAACAAAGAAAGCCCAAAACCAGATATCGCTTAATTAGGTCATCAGGATAGGTGGCAAAAATTACCTGAGCTAGTATCAAAGACAGGATGCTACCACCAATAGAAAAGCTAAAACGAAAGCTGTTGAGGCTGGTGCGCTCGTTGTAATCTTGAGTCAGTTCTGGTGTCAGGGCTGTGTAGGGTAGATTAACGGCAGTGTAGGCAAGGTTAAAGAGAATGGCAATCAGCAGGTAGTAGATAAATAGCCACCAGGTATTAGCAGCTTCGTTGCTACTGAAGCGAGGGACAATCCACTGCAAGAAAAACAAAATGCCAAAGGGAATTGCGCCACAAAAGATCCACGGAAGGCGACGCCCCCAACGAGAACGAGTGCGATCGCTTAAGATACCAGTAATAGGATCGTTGATTGCATCAGAAATCTTACCAATTGCGAGAATAGAGCCTGCTAAACCAGCGGGTAAACCGGCAACGTTGGTGAAGAAATACAACAGGAAAAATACCAAAACGTTGGCAGTTATAGCTGGTCCCATATCCCCAGCTCCGTAAGCCAACTTAGTAGTAAAGTTGAGTTTTTCCTGTTCCGGGGTTGTTGGGGAACTAGCAGCGTCAGGAGGTGAAACGTCACTCATGGCAATCAAGTAAAATTGGGCATCGATCGGCTGACACTACAGTACAGCACCAACCCGCTCTCGACATCAAGGTAACATTTTGTTGACCCATCTAATAAAGCTTGCTATGCCAGACCTTTACGTGTCCTGGTCAGAGTACCATCAAAAAATTGAAACCTTAGCTGCCAAAATATATCAAACCCACTGGGATTTTAACCAAATTGTCTGCATAGCTAAAGGTGGCCTGCGGGTTGGCGATATCCTTTGCCGAATATACCAACAACCTCTAGCAATTCTCAGTGCTTCTTCTTATAGAGGATCGGAGAATCGAGCTCGATGCTCAATCAAGTTTGCCAGTCACCTGACAATGACCACAGACCAATTAGGCTCTCGTGTACTATTAGTAGATGATTTGGTAGATTCTGGTATCAGCCTCCAAGAGTCCATTAACTGGCTCACGCAGCATTACGGTGAGGTGATTGAGGAAATTCGTACTGGAGTACTTTGGTACAAAAGCAACTCTGTCTTTATTCCTGATTACTATGTGGATTACTTACCAGATAATTCCTGGATTCATCAGCCTTTTGAAGGCTATGAACAAATGAATCCTGCTGAACTCATCCAAGACCCTTTTTTCGCAATGGGATAGGTATTTCTGTTAACAGAAGAGCCATCATGCATGATGGCTCACAATCAAAGATCGATTTCTTTCTCTCCTACTATCTTCTGACTGCCTTCTTCAATCGATGATAGCGTTGAGCAATACTTCAGCTAGAGTCATGTTTTCCATATCATCCAGAGTCACTGTATCAACAATGTCAAACTTAGCTCCAGCACCTTGAAGGTCATCATCTAGTGCTTTGAGAAACCGAGTAGCCATTGCATCTTTACCCACTTGAATGAGGGAAATTGCCAGTTCTTCATCCCGATCTATCTGACGAGATGCCTCAATAATCACCTTCATAACGTCTTTGCGGTTATCTGGCTCACCATCGGTAATCACTAAAATGGTTTCTCCGTTTAGCTTCGCCTGCCCAGCTACTTTACGTTTAAAGTAGTCATCCGTAGCATCCTTAAGTACACCAGCAAGGTCTGTGCGACCCATTGGGTCATTTTCTTGAAAGACTTGTGCAACTTTGTCTGAGGTGACATTGTCGTAACGCCTGAAGCGACTAGAAAATAGGTAAACAGTAATCCCATCTGGATCAAACTCTTCACATTTCCTTGCCACCGCTAGGGTTGACTCCTGTACAGTCTCCCATCGGCTGATCCCCCCCGGTTGATCTTGGGTGGACATACTGCCGCTTTTGTCAATAATTAACGTGTAGTCTCGTTCTTCCACGATAGAACCTGCAACCAAAAAACAACCTCCAGCAACTCTCAGAGTTTAGTGACATACTCCCGACGCTAATCCTGCGGATATAGCGCGGGCTTCTCAGCGACTCCCGGTATACCGTCGGACATTAACTGAGCTTTAAGAACGGGATGCCCCACCGCTCTATTTTTGATGTTGATGGTGAACTACCTACAGTGACGCAACGCGAGTACACAGTAAGCTTCCTGTCCAACAGAAAGCGCAGTCGTAGATTTCTTGCGTCCTCTATTACTGCGGCTTACATCTGGACAACAGGCTTTATCCCCCGTTCCAGAGGTCAATATCCGTAGTCCCTCATTTCTGAGGTTGAGCGCTGCATTAACATCTCTATCATGTTTGGTTTGGCAATGTGTACAAGTCCAGTTTCTTACAGCCAATGATAAACTTCCGACTTGATTCAGGCATACATGACAGGTTTTGGAGCTCGGGAAAAATCGATCAACCTCTTGATAAATTTTCCCTTCTGCTTCTGCCTTATATTTTAGCATGGTGCAAAACATCCCCCAGCCCACCTGATGAATGGATTTAGCTAGACAATGGTTTTGCATCATGCCTTTAATATTCAGATTTTCCACCACAATAACTTGGTTTTCGTTGACTATCCTACGTGATAGCTTGTGTAGAAAATCTGTACGAGAGTTGTTAATTTTAAGATGCACTCTAGCGACTTTTTTTCTGGCTTTATTGCGGTTACTAGAACCTTTGTGCTTGCGAGATAGTTGCTGTTGTTTGATTTTGAGATTGTGTTGATGCTTGTTTAGTAGGCGAGGGTTATCAAATTTAGAGCCATCACTGGTTACAGCGAAATGGTTTAACCCTAAATCAATACCTACTGCTTTCCCATCCTTACTCGGCTGTGGCTGCTGTTTACCATCATCCAACAAAATAGCCGCATAGTATTGATTAGAGCAGTTTTTGGAAATGGTTACCGTCTTGAGTTTCCCCTCAATGGTTCTGTGAATCGTTGCACAGACATTGCCGATCTTGGGGATAGTTAAATGATGGGGTGCAACTTTAACATTTTGAGGGTACTGTATTGACTGCTTACCATGCTTAGATTTGAATCTAGGGTATTTTGCTCTTTTCTCAAAAAAGTTGTTAAAAGCTACTCCTAAGTTTAAACAAACTTGCTGTAAGCACTGGGAATAAGTCAGGGTTAACCAGTGATACTCTTTCTTGAGCTGGGGAATGAGTTTCTTAACGTCATAACCAGACAATCCCTTGCCTGTCTGTTTGTAGGTCTGATTAATCAAATTCAGACAATAATTCCACAGCCAACGGCAGTTACCAAAAGATTGTTCTAATAACAGCTGTTGTGGTGGATTGGGATAGAGTCTGACCTTGACAACCTTGAGCATTTTAGAAGAAAAAGTATGCACTCTAATTGTAGCAGGGATAGTCGTCGCAAGTGTTTAGAGCCTGAGTGGGATTCATCCCAGGCCTCCCCGACAGGGCAGGACGTGGGGCTTCTCCCGGAAGACAGCTAAATCTAGCTTATACGACTTCCCAAAAATACTACCGATTTTGAGCAGACAATTTAGCTAGGTAACGTATCTTTAAGTGGCTGCCAACGGAAAGAGCGATCGCCCCCCATTTCCACCACCACTTTCACTCGTGATTCCTGTTTGGGCAAAGTAGTTAAATACTCAACTTCCTGACTTGACAGAATGTTACCTTCAATAATCCACAATGCTAATCCTTTTGATTTGGGGGGTAGATTTTCTAATCGGTAGCTCATGATCGGTGGTATGTAGTAAACTTCGCCAACGGCAGAAGCCTTACCCATATTTTTCTTGCCAAGATGGGGAGGACGCACACCATGAACACCAGTGAGGTAAGCAGCAGGGTCACCTAACCCTCGAGCAGTAATGCACAAGCTGTCATAGCCTGCTGCTCGCAAACGCCGCCGATAACGTCCTTCAAATCCCCCCTCCAATGGCATATATATAGCCAATGCCTCAGACTTTTCCAGGTCGCGGATGAAAGATTTGCCAGTCGTGAGCAGAGCCATCTCTATTTCCTCTTTCGCCTTAAGTTTTGTGAATTAGCCTTAGCTGTCTATTATAGGCGGCAAGGAGTGAAGTTAAGTTATAGCTCTTTCTCGCATAAGGAGAAGCGACTATCGAAACGTAGCATGCTAGGTCTCTACATAATCCCCAAAAATAATAACTAGACAAAAATAAACAAATTATTATATGATTAAAAACTGTGGGTAAATCCAGGTTGCTGCTAGCAACTTCACTAGAGGTACACAAATATACTTTGAACCATCGGTTTAAAGTATGTACTTAACTTAAAGCGGTTGATTTATTCTGCTTCAGAGATGAAGCAATTACGCAAGAAAGCAAAGGTTTAAGAATCTGTTTGATTCATTGGACAATTGCGTTCAATCTAGGTATACTTGCATTTTCGCCTCGAAGGGATACTGAGAGTTTACTACTTAAGTCCCGACGTATTAAGGCGTTATCTTAGCCAGTATTTAATAGATAAGTTCCCACAAGCTGGCTCATAAAATCTTAAAAGGCTAGCCAAAGGTAACTTTCTCCTCTTTTGAGGAGATTGTCTCGTGTTAACGACAACAACTTATTTGTAGGGTAAAGCGGATTGTAACAAACTACTCTCAAACTTACCCTGCCTTAATATCTAAAAAGGAGAAACCAGTGTCTGTTGGTATCCTCGGCACTAAACTTGGCATGACTCAAGTGTTTGACGAGGCAGGAAGAGCCCTTCCTGTGACTGTTGTTCAAGCCGGTCCATGCACCGTGACACAAATTAAAACCAAGCAGACAGACGGCTACAACTCTGTTCAGCTTGGTTATGACCAAGTAAAGCCCAAAATCATTAACAAGCCTGAGCTAGGACACTTAGCTAAGTCCAATGCTCCTCCGTTACGTCACCTACGGGAATATCCCTTGAGTGAAACCAGTGAATTTGAGCTGGGTCAATCAATCAATGCGGATATTTTCACACCAGGCCAACTAGTAGATGTAACGGGAAAAAGTATTGGTCGTGGCTTTGCTGGTTATCAAAAGCGTCATAACTTTAAACGAGGACCGATGGCTCATGGTTCCAAAAATCACCGTTTGCCCGGTTCCACAGGAGCAGGAACAACCCCTGGTCGTACCTATCCTGGTAAGAAAATGGCAGGTCGTTATGGAGGGAAACGGACTACAATTCGCAAGCTAGAGGTAGTAAAGGTAGACTCAGACCGTAACTTACTACTGATTAAAGGCGCAATTCCTGGCAAGCCAGGAGCTCTTTTGAGCATTGGTCCGACCAAAAAGGTAGGAAGCTAGTTATTAGCTGTTGGTTGTTGCTTATTGCATTGTTGTCACAAAACTTTCCAATAAGTAACACGTAACCAATAACAAAGGAGAGAAAAATGGTTGATTGTACTGTACGAAACTGGGAAGGAGAACAGACAGGAGAAGCGAAGCTGGATTTGCGAGTTGCTAAAGAAGAAAGCGCAGCTCACATTGTTCACCGAGCTATGGTCAAGCAAATGACTAATGCCCGCCAGGGTAATGCTTCTAC
Source organism: Symploca sp. SIO2C1 (assembly GCA_010692635.1). Taxonomy (GTDB): domain Bacteria; phylum Cyanobacteriota; class Cyanobacteriia; order Cyanobacteriales; family Coleofasciculaceae; genus Caldora. The sequence continues at coordinate 15,654 of JAAHGL010000047.1, forward strand.
GAAAACTCGTGCCGAAGTTAGAGGCGGTGGACGAAAACCATGGCGGCAAAAAGGAACAGGTCGTGCTCGTGCTGGCTCAAACCGTTCCCCACTATGGCGTGGTGGTGGAGTGATTTTTGGTCCTAAACCCAGGGACTTTAAAGTCAAGATGAATCGCAAAGAGCGTCGGTTGGCGCTGCGAACCGCTTTACAGAGTAGAGCTGATGACTTGATTGTTGTGGAAGATTTTGCTGAGCAACTGCCACAACCTAAGACTAAAGAACTATTAGGAGCAATTGCACGGTGGGGCATTAATCCTGAGTCGAAAGTTCTCCTCATCCTACCTCAGCGAGAAGAAATGGTTTACTTGTCAGCCCGTAACCTGTCAACTGTGAAGTTGATTTTGGCTACTCATTTGAATGTCTATGACATCCTTGCCGCTGACAAAATTGTGACTACCTCATCTGCTCTTGTCAAAATTCAGGAGGTTTACAGTGACTGAGTATAACCCCCGCGATCTTGCGGATTTGGTGCTGCGACCAATTGTGACAGAGAAGGCAACCATACTCTTAGAGCAGAACAAGTATGTTTTTGAAGTCATACCCAAAGCCACAAAGCCAGAAATTAAGGCGGCAATTGAAAGTCTGTTTGAGGTAAAAGTTGTCGGGGTAAACACCCTGCGTCTACCACGTAAAAAGCGTCGAGTTGGCAGGTTTGTCGGTTATAAACCGCAGTACAAAAGAGCTGTTATAACCCTAGCAGATGGAGACTCCATTACCCTGTTCCCAGACGTCTAGGTTATAGATTATTGGTCATTAGCAATTCATACAACTGACAACTGACAACGGATATTTGTTATGGGAATTCGCGCTTATCGACCATACACTCCCGGTACTCGACAGAGTACAGTCTCAGATTTTGCCGAGATCACTCGTAGTGAACCGGAAAAATCACTAACTAAGTATAAACATCGTAAAAAGGGTCGTAACAATCGCGGCGTAATTACCAGTAGACGTCGTGGTGGTGGACATAAACGTCTGTATCGTGTTATCGACTTTCGCCGCGATAAGCACAATATCCCGGCAAAAGTAGCGGAAATTGAGTACGACCCCCACCGAAATGCCCGGATTGCACTTCTTTACTATCAAGATGGGGAAAAGCGCTATATTATTCATCCGAATGGTTTGCCAGTAGGTAGCTCAGTCATGTCTGGTCCCAATGCTCCTATTGAAATTGGTAATGCTTTACCACTCAAGAACATTCCCTTGGGGACCAGCGTACACAATGTGGAATTAGTGCCAGGAAAGGGTGCACAGATGGCTCGCTCTGCAGGTGCATCTGCTCAGGTTGTAGCAAAAGAAGGTAGCTATGTCACTCTCAAACTACCTTCTGGAGAAGTCCGAATGATCAGGCGCGATTGCTACGCCACCATTGGGCAAGTAGGCAACATTGAGGCTAGGAACCTTAGTTTAGGTAAAGCCGGTCGTAATCGCCATAGAGGTCGTCGTCCTCAGGTGAGAGGAAGCGTGATGAACCCAGTGGATCATCCTCATGGAGGAGGTGAAGGAAGAGCTCCTGTAGGTAGATCCGGACCAGTCACTCCTTGGGGTAAGCCCGCTTTAGGAGCAAAAACTCGCAAGCGAAATAAGCAAAGTGATTCTTTAATTGTCCGACGTCGCCGAAAATCATCAAAACGAGGACGTGGGGGTCGAGAAAGCTAAATCACTGGTTAGTTTGGTTTTTTGCTGATTCTACAGCCATTTTTCTAAAATCAAAAACAACTTGCCAATAGGAAAATATGGGTCGTTCATTAAAAAAAGGTCCTTTTATCGCTGACAGTCTTCTCAAAAAGATAGAGAAACTGAATGCTAAGGGAGAAAAACAAGTAATCAAAACCTGGTCACGAGCATCAACTATTTTGCCAATGATGATTGGTCACACAATAGCTGTTCATAATGGTCGAACACATGTGCCAATTTTTATCAGTGAGCAAATGGTCGGTCACAAACTTGGCGAATTTGCACCAACTCGTACCTTTCGGGGACATAGTAAGAGTGATCGTCGGGGTCGCTAGCCAGGTAAAGGGTTTGTTAATTGAGAATCGAAAATTATTAAAAACAACTTTCAATTCTCAATCTTCATACTGACAGAAAAAAAGAAAACTATGGCGATAGATACTACAGCAGAAACTCAAGCGATCGCACGCTACATTCGCATGTCTCCGTTTAAGGTGAGGCGAGTACTCGATCAAATTAGGGGTCGTTCCTATCGGGATGCCTTGATTATTCTAGAATTTATGCCTTATCGTGCCTGTGAACCAGTGCTAAAAGTATTGCGTTCTGCAGTAGCAAATGCGGAGCATAATGTTGGTCTTAATCCCGCTTCCTTGGTCATTACCAAAGCCTATGCTGACATGGGACCTAGTTTGAGGCGCTATCGACCAAGAGCTCAAGGTCGTGCGTATCAAATTCGTAAACCGACGTGTCATATTACCGTGGCAGTTTCTCCGGAAGTCGATGAATAATTATGAGTTGTTGGCTATTAGTTATTGGTAATAAAAACTAATAATTTTCTAACCAACAAAAAACAACAAACAAGGAAAGATTCGTGGGACAGAAAATTCATCCAACTGGTTTCCGACTGGGTATCACCAAAGAACATCGCTCTCGCTGGTTTGCAGATAGTAAGCGCTACCCAGAATTACTACAAGAAGACCATAAAATACGACAATACGTCGATAAAAACCTTAATAACGCCGGCATTTCCGATGTTCGTATCGAACGAAAAGCTGACCAAATCGATCTAGAAGTCCACACCGCTAGACCTGGTGTAGTCGTTGGTCGTGGAGGAAGCGGCATTGAAAAATTACGTACCGAGCTTCAAGAATTACTAGGCAATAATCGTCAAATTCGCATCAACGTAGTTGAAGTAGCTCGAGTAGATGCAGACGCTGAGTTGATTGCTGAGTATATTGTACAACAGCTAGAGCGACGAGTTTCTTTTAGACGAGTTGTTCGTCAGGCAATTCAACGGGCTCAACGTGCTGAAGTTCAAGGTATCAAAATTCAGGTTAGTGGTAGGTTAAATGGGGCAGAAATTGCTCGTACCGAATGGACTCGTGAAGGAAGAGTACCTTTACATACCCTTCGGGCGAATATTGACTACTCCTACCGTACGGCCAAAACTATCTACGGGATTCTCGGTGTCAAAGTCTGGATCTTCAAAGGAGAAATCATTCCTGGTCAAGAAGAACAACCGACTTCTAATCCCCCTCAACTTCGTCGCCGCCAACAAAGACGTCGCCAGCAATTTGAAGACCGCTCAAACGAATAGTTATTAGTTGTTGGTTGTTAGTTATTATTCCCTAAACAACAAACAACTTTCCAACAAACAACAAATCATGTTAAGTCCTAAAAGAACAAAATTCCGCAAACAGCATCGCGGACGCATGAGAGGTACAGCTAGTCGTGGTAACGCCATAAACTTCGGTGAATTTGCCCTGCAAGCTACAGAACCCTCCTGGATTACTGCTCGCCAAATTGAAGCAGGTCGTCGTGCGATGACACGTTATGTCAAGCGGGGAGGGAAAATCTGGATTCGGGTTTTTCCTGATAAACCAGTTACCATGCGCCCAGCAGAAACCCGCATGGGTTCTGGAAAAGGCAACCCAGAATACTGGGTTGCAGTTGTCAAGCCCGGTCGCATTCTTTTTGAAATGGCTGGTGTTCCTGAAGCAACTGCCCGTGAGGCTATGCGTCTAGCTAGTAGCAAATTACCAATTAAAACGAAGTTCATTACCCGTGAAGGGGAATAGGTTTACATTATGCCTCTACCCAAGATAGAAGAGGTCAGAAAATTAAATGATCAAGAACTGGCCGATGAAATTTTAACTGCTAAGCGTGAGCTCTTTGAGCTGCGTTTGCAACAGGCAACCCGACGGCTAGAAAAACCACATCAGTTTAAACACCTTCGGCATCGCATTGCTCAAATGTTGACTGTGGAACGGGAACGCCAACTCGCTACGGCTGAAACTTCAACTAACATGACAACAACGAATGAAACCCCACCAACACCAACTGAGGAAACAGAAAAGGAACAGGAGTAAACTTCAATGGCAGTCAAAGAAAGAGTCGGTCTAGTCGTCAGCGACAAAATGGACAAAACCGTAGTAGTAGCAGTAGAAAATCGCTCTCCTCACCCTAAGTACGGCAAAATTGTCGTACGTACGAAGCGATATAAAGCTCACGATGAAGAAAATCAGTGCAACGAGGGTGATCGAGTCCGAATTAGAGAAAGCCGACCTCTTAGTCGTACTAAGCGCTGGACAGTTACCCAAATCATCGGCAAGGCTTCTGAGTCCTGAGCCGTAGTCAGTGGTCAGTAGGTAGATGCTCCCTTAGCTCAGCAACAGACAAATTATCTTACGTGCAAAACTAAACCAAACCTTACCTAAACAGCGACTACCAAACAAACAACTGACAATAGACAACTGACTACTGACACCTAAAAAGGAGATCTACAAGCATGATTCAACAGCAGAGTTACCTAAATGTCGCTGATAACAGCGGAGCCCGTAAATTAATGTGTATTCGAGTCGTGGGTGCTGGTAACAGGCGCTACGGCGCAATTGGTGATGTCATCATTGGCGTAGTTAAAGATGCCATTCCGAATATGGCAGTAAAAAAGTCAGATGTGGTTAGAGCTGTAATTGTCCGTACCCGCAAGGGACTACGCCGGGAAAGCGGTATGAGTATTCGCTTCGATGACAACGCTGCTGTGCTCATCAACCCAGATGGTAACCCTAGAGGAACTCGTGTTTTCGGACCAGTAGCGCGGGAACTACGAGAAAAAAACTTTACCAAAATTGTTTCCTTGGCTCCAGAGGTACTATGATTACACCGAAAACTAATAAGGCGAATAAACCTACTAAGCGCCACAAAATGCATGTCAAAAAAGGTGATACTGTTCAGGTAATTAGTGGCAGAGACAAAGGTAAAGTTGGAGAAATATTGCGGACTTTACCAACTCTTAGCAAGGTAGTTATCAAAGGGGTAAACGTCAAAACTAAACACGTTAAACCTCAGCAAGAAGGGGAATCTGGTCAAATTATCACCTTTGAGGGACCAGTACATAGTTCCAACGTCATGCTTTACTCTAATAAACAAAAAGTTGCCAGCCGAATCTCTTACACTTTTAACGAAGATGGGCGTAAAGTACGAATGCTCAAAAAAACTGGTGAAATTATTGATTAGTGAGTAATAGATAATTATTAATGGTTAGCTTAGTTAGTCATTTTAGCTACTAGCCACTAGCAATTCCCTGACCAAGCCCAGGGAGTAACAGGACAACAACCATGACAGAACAACTAAAAAGTCTCTACCAAGAAAAGATCGTACCAAAACTCAAAGAACAGTTTGGTTATCAAAATATTCATCAAGTTCCTCGGTTAGTAAAAATTACCGTCAATCGAGGATTAGGAGAGGCGTCTCAAAATGCCAAGGCGTTAGAATCGTCTTTGAGTGAGATTGCAATCATTACTGGTCAAAAACCAGTGGTAACGCGAGCGAAAAAGGCAATTGCCGGTTTTAAAATCCGCCAAGGGATGCCAGTTGGTGTCATGGTTACCTTACGCTCTGAGCGTATGTACTCGTTTCTCAACAGATTAATTCACTTATCACTACCGAGAATTAGAGACTTCCGTGGCATTAGTCCCCGGAGCTTCGATGGTCGCGGTAACTATAATCTTGGCATTCGCGAACAACTAATTTTTCCTGAAGTAGATTACGACAGTATTGATCAAATTCGTGGCATGGATATTGCAATCATCACAACTGCAAACACTGACGAAGAGGGTCGCGCCTTGCTCAAAGAAATGGGAATGCCTTTCCGCGAAAACTAAACCTGTAAGTAGAGGAAGGAACTAATGGCGGCAAACGATACAATTTCAGATATGCTGACTCGCATTCGGAATGCGGGCTTGGTCCGGCACCAAACTACAAATGTACCGGCAACAAAAATGACCCGCTCTATTGCTAGAGTTCTCCAAGAAGAAGGCTTTATTGCCGATTTTGAAGAATCCGGCGAAGGAGTCAAAAAATTCTTGGTTATTTCTTTAAAATACAAAGGCAAAAACCGACAGCCAATTATTAAAGTAATGAAGCGGGTTAGTAAACCTGGGTTGCGAGTTTATTCCAACCGTAAGGAATTACCAAGAGTACTCGGTGGCATCGGTATTGCGATTATCTCCACTTCCAAGGGGATTATGACTGACCGGGAAGCACGGCGTCAGGGAGTTGGAGGCGAAGTCCTATGCTACGTCTGGTAAAGAACTTGAAGATTATTAGCTTTAAGGGCAGCTATACCCTGTTTTTAACCTTTCCAACTTTCCAACAAATAACGAGGATGAAGTCATGTCGCGTATTGGCAAACGCCCTATAGAGGTTCCTAATAAAGTAACGGTGAAGATTGATGGTCAACATGTTACCGTTAAGGGTCCCAAAGGAGAACTTGACTGGGTTGTGCCAGAGCAGGTAACAGTTGAGCAAGAAGGTGAGATGATTAAGGTGCTACGTCGGGATGAATCTAGAAAATCTCGTGAGCGTCATGGTCTATCTCGAACTTTAGTCGCCAATATGATTGAGGGGGTATCTAAGGGATTTCAAAAGCGCCTGGAAATTCAGGGTGTTGGTTATAGAGCTCAGGTTCAAGGTAAAAACCTAATTTTAAATGTTGGTTATAGCCAGCCGGTTGAAATTATTCCTCCGGAGGGTATACAAATAGCAGTCGAAAGCCAAACCAACGTCATTGTTAGTGGAACCAATAAAGAAGTAGTGGGCAATACAGCAGCCAAAATTCGTGCTGTTCGTCCACCAGAACCCTATAAGGGGAAAGGCATTCGTTATGCCGGTGAAATGGTCAGACGTAAAGCAGGTAAAGCAGGTAAGAAGTAAAAATGAAGCTTACTCGTAAACAATCAGTTCGACGCAGGCATCGACGGGTACGCCGGAAAGTAAATGGTACGGCTGAACGCCCCAGGCTGTCTGTCTTTCGTTCCAATCAGCACATTTATGCTCAGGTGATTGATGATAATCTGCAACATACGTTAGCAGCTGCTTCCACCTTAGAACCAACCCTGAACTCAGAATTGAAATCAGGGGCAACTTGTGAAGCTTCAGCTGAAGTGGGCAAATTGATTGCCAAGCGGGCACAAGAAAAAGGTATTTCCAAAGTGGTATTTGATCGAGGGGGAAACCTCTATCATGGTCGTGTTCAAGCATTGGCCGAAGCCGTCCGTGAAGCGGGGATAGACTTCTGATTTTTAGATAATGAGAAACTTACAAAACCATGGCAAAGTCAAATCGTAGAAAAAGTAACCGTGCTAAGGAAAAAGAAACTACTTGGCAAGAACGAGTTGTGCAAATCCGTCGCGTCAGCAAAGTAGTTAAAGGAGGAAAAAAATTAAGCTTCCGCGCGATCGTTATTGTTGGTAATGAGCGCGGTCAAGTTGGCGTTGGTGTTGGTAAAGCTAGTGATGTGATTGGTGCTGTTCGTAAGGGAGTAGCCGACGGTAAAAAGCAACTGATTGATGTGCCTTTAACTAAATCAAATTCCATTCCTCATCCAGCTAAAGGAGCTGCTGTTGGTGCCAAGGTCATGATACGACCTGCTGCTCCAGGAACTGGTGTTATTGCCGGTGGTGCTGTGCGCACAGTTCTCGAATTAGCAGGAGTTCGCAATATTTTAGCTAAGCAGCTAGGTTCTAATAACCCCCTCAATAATGCTAGAGCTGCAGTAAATGCCCTTGACTCTCTGCGCACATTTTCGGAAGTTGCTAAAGAAAGAGGTGTGCCTATTGAGAACCTCTATGCATAAACTATTCATTTGTTATTTGTCCGGTTGTATTTATTTTTTTCCTTTACCAGCAACTAACAACTAACAACTAACAACCAACAAATATAAGATTATGAGAATCAATGATGTAGTACCCCAAAAAGGCTCTAGGAAGCGCAGGCGTCGCGTCGGTCGTGGTATCTCTGCTGGTCAAGGTGCCAGCTGTGGTTTTGGGATGCGGGGTCAGAAATCACGCTCAGGTCGGGGTACTAGACCGGGTTTTGAAGGTGGTCAGATGCCATTGTATAGGCGTGTTCCCAAATTAAAGCATTTTACCGTTATCAATCCGAAACATTACACTACGATCAATGTAGGTAAGTTAGCATCACTCCCGGATAATACAGAAGTAACTTTGGCATCATTAATGAATGCTGGTTTGTTAACTACTAATGATGGACCTTTAAAAATTCTTGGTGACGGGGAGCTAACTGTGCCACTAACAGTCAAAGCCGCTGCCTTCACGGCTGGTGCGCGCAACAAAATTGAGGCTGCTGGTGGTAGTTGTGAAATTATAGAGGCATAAATCTATAGCCTGGTATTTTTTGATGAAGCTCACATTACCACCTTATCCTTTAGAGGGAGCCTTTTATGGTTGTCAATAGAGATAAAAACCCAACTGCTCAAGAAACATTTATGCAGATGGCACAAGCTGCTGGCCTAAGGGGTCGGCTACTTGTGACTATTGGTCTGTTGATTTTAGCTCGTCTTGGGGTCTTTATACCTGTACCAGGAATCGACCGGGATTCATTTGCCCAAGCTATCCAAAATAGTCCAGTTATTGGATTTTTGGATATTTTCACGGGTGGTGGGCTTTCTGCAGTAGGTATTTTTGCCCTAGGCATTATTCCTTACATTAATGCTTCCATTATTATGCAACTGCTCACTGCGGCAATCCCTGCTTTGGAAAACTTGCAGAAAAATGAAGGAGAAGCCGGACGCAGAAAAATATCTCAAATTACTCGATATGTAGCAGCAGGCTGGTCAGTGGTTCAAAGTTTGGGGATTACCATTGGGTTGCTCCGACCTTATGCCATCAATTATGGTCTAATATTTGTTGCTGAAACAACCCTAGCCCTGACTGCTGGTTCTCTGTTTGTCATGTGGCTTTCTGAGCTAATCACTGAGCGAGGAATTGGTAACGGTGCGTCCCTCTTGATTTTCATTAATATTGTGGCAATTCTGCCCAAAACTTTGGGTGATACCATCGAATTTGCTCAGGCAGGTGGTCAAGAAAACGTAGGTAAGGTAATTATCCTACTCCTAGTTTTCCTGGTTATGATCGTCGGGATTGTATTTGTGCAGGAAGGAACCCGCCGAATTCCGATTATTTCTGCAAGACGCCAAGTGGGTAAGCGCCTCTATCGGGAGCGAACCAATTACTTACCACTACGGCTAAATCAAGGAGGTGTGATGCCAATTATCTTTGCCTCAGCTGTCTTGATTCTGCCCGGTTCTTTGGCTGGAGTAGCTAGTAATGCAGGCACCGAGGGATTTTTAGGCACCGTTAGCCAAGTTCTTACTCAAGTGGCCACTTATTTGCGTCCAAATGGACCAACTCCGTGGCTATATGTGTTGGTATATTTAGTTTTGATTGTGTTTTTCAGTTACTTCTACGCTTCGTTGATAGTTAATCCAGTAGATATGTCGCAAAACCTGAAAAAAATGGGAGCGAGCATTCCTGGGATTCGTCCAGGACGAGCAACCAGTGAATATGTAGAAAAGGTATTAAATAGATTGACATTTTTGGGCGCAATTTTCCTGGGATTGGTAGCAGTGGTACCAACCGCGGTAGAAAGTGCTACCGGCGTCACAACATTTCAGGGATTGGGAGCTACCTCTTTGTTGATTTTGGTTGGTGTGGCAATTGACACAGCTAAGCAAATTCAAACCTATGTAATTTCCCAACGCTATGAAGGCATGGTCAAGCAGTAGAGAGAGTTATTAGGTTGTTGGTTGTTAGTCCTTTGTTAAAAATGCTCAACAAGCAATAACCAATAACCAATAACCAATAACCAATATTATTATGGCAAGGTTAATTTTTTTAGGTCCTCCGGGTGCTGGTAAAGGTACTCAAGCGAAACTTTTAGCAGAGTTATTGCAAGTTCCTCATATTTCTACAGGTGACATCCTCCGAAGTGCGATCACTGCTAAGACACCACTCGGTGAAAAAGCGAAGTCATACATGGATGCTGGAGATTTGGTTCCTGATAGTTTAATTCTAGACATGATCCGCGATCGCTTAAACCAGTCGGATGCTCACAAAGGTTGGATTTTAGATGGTTTTCCCCGTAATGTTAGCCAAGCATCTTTCTTAGATGAGCTCCTGCAAGAACTGAATCAAACTTGTGATTACGCCATCAATCTGGAAGTTCCAGATGAAGTGTTAATGAGTAGACTATTGGAACGAGCCCAGAAAGAAGGAAGAGCAGATGATAATGAAGATACTATTCGGAGGCGTCTGGAAGTGTATCGCAGTGAAACAGCACCAGTAATTGGTTTTTATCGCGATCATTCGGTTTTAACTGTCATCAATGGTGATCAACCAGTCCAATCGGTTACAGAGTACCTCAAACAGCTTGTGTGTTCCTAAAATATCTCTAGGAATAGAATAATACTTAATTCATGTAAATAAATTGCTTTGAAGCCAATCTACTAAAGAGACCATCTCAACTGTTTTGAGGTAGCAATTTGATAAAATATATTAAGGATCCCTGGATAAACACTCATTAAGTTTGGAGTCAATGGGGGTGATTAACAACATTAGATTATTGAGGATTGAACACATTGGCTAAACAAGACTTAATTGAAATAGAAGGTACGGTGACTGAATCTCTACCTAATGCCATGTTTCGCGTTGATTTGGACAATGAGCTCAATGTTCTGGCTCATATATCGGGAAAAATTCGCCGGAATTACATCAAAATCCTGCCTGGTGATCGCGTCAAGGTAGAAGTAAGCCCCTACGATCTATCGAGAGGAAGAATTACTTACCGACTTCGGAAGAAATAAAACTTAGAAAAAGCTGGTCTTCATTCAATGATTTAATAACTGATTGACAAAAAGCCTAGTAAATGATATGATTGTAAGCTTGCAGTGTGTCAAAATCAAGCATGAAAGTTAGAGCATCTGTACGTAAAATGTGCGAAAAATGTCGCATTATTCGACGTCATGGTCGAGTTATGGTGATTTGTTCCAATCCCAAGCATAAGCAGCGTCAAGGGTAGTCTAAAGACTATCAATAAATTTAGTTGTAGCACAAAACCAAACAAGAGGGGAAAAAAAAGTGGCACGGATTGCTGGTGTAGACCTTCCTCGTGACAAACGAGTAGAAATAGGTCTTACCTACATCTACGGAATCGGTCTGTCGCGGTCTCAAAACATTTTGACCCAGACAGGAGTCAATCCAGATACTAGGGTGAAGGATTTGAGTGATTCCGAGGTAGCAGCTCTCAGAGCTGCTGTAGAGAAAAGCGACTATCAAGTTGAAGGAGACCTCAGGCGCTGGGAGTCAATGAACATAAAGCGCCTTGTTGATATAGGAACTTATCGTGGGCGTCGTCATAGGCAAGGATTGCCAGTGCGGGGACAGAGAACTCGCACCAATGGACGTACCCGTCGAGGGCGTCGTATTACTATTGCAGGCAAGAAAAAGCCAGCTGCTAAAAAGTAAATAGTCTATTGAGTTAAGCAATTACCAACACAATAAAGCTAGAGCAACATGGCGCGACCAACTAAAAAAACTGGTACAAAAAAGCAGAAACGCAACGTACCCAATGGAGTAGCTTACATCCAATCCACTTTTAACAATACTATCGTCACCATTACAGATCCTAGAGGTGATGTGGTTTCCTGGGCTTCAGCAGGCTCAAGTGGCTTTAAGGGAGCCAAAAAAGGTACTCCCTTTGCGGCTCAAACAGCGGCTGACGGTGCAGCACGTAGAGCGATGGATCAGGGAATGCGCCAGATTGAAGTGATGGTTAGTGGCCCTGGTGCTGGTAGAGAAACTGCGATTCGTGCTATTCAAGCAGCAGGGCTAGAAATCACCATGATTCGAGATGTTACGCCAATTCCCCATAACGGCTGTCGTCCACCCAAGCGGCGTCGGGTTTAATCAAGTATTTGTTCGTAGAGGCAGGTTATATCAGGCCCAAAGCCAACCTAACACAAACAAATGAGCAGAAACGACTGCAGCAAACAACCTGTAACCCATCTTTGGGGATTATGAGTAAGGGAGGTCACTCAGTGGCACAGTTTCAGATCGAGTGTGTAGAATCTAAAACACTAAACAATAACAGTCAATATAGCAGATTTGTCCTGGAGCCTCTCGAACGTGGTCAAGGTACAACGGTTGGTAATGCTCTGAGACGAATTTTACTAGCTAACCTTGAAGGTGCAGCTGTGACAGCAGTAAGAATTGCTGGGGTAAGTCACGAGTTTGCCACAATTGAAGGAGTCAGAGAAGATGTCCTAGAAATTATGCTGAACCTGAAGGAGGTTATCCTCAAAAGCTATACTTCTCAGCCCCAGATTGGTCGAGTTATGATTACTGGACCAGGTACTGTAAGAGCTGCTCAGTTCGATTTGCCCTCAGAAGTGGAAATTGTTGACCAAGGTCAGTATATTGCCACTCTCGCAGAGGGAGCAAAGCTGGAAATGGAGTTTCGGATTGAAAAAGGACAGGGATATCGAGCTGTAGAGCGGGGTCGCGATGATGGGGTTGCAGTTGACTTCCTACAGATCGACGCTGTGTTTATGCCAGTGAAAAAGGTAAATTACACCGTAGAAAATGTTCGCGTTGACGGCTCGGTAGAAAAAGATCGGTTGCTTTTAGATATCTGGACAAACGGCAGCCTAAGCGCTCAAGAAGCTTTGAGTCAAGCTGCCAGTATGTTAGTAGATTTGTTCAATCCCCTCAAAGATATCAATGTCAAACCTCCTGAGCCAGATAATGAGTATCCAGAGGATCCAACTAGCCAAATCCCCATTGAAGAATTGCAACTGTCAGTGCGAGCTTACAACTGTCTGAAGCGGGCACAAATCAACTCTGTAGCCGACCTACTGGATTATAGCCAGGAAGACCTACTGGAAATCAAAAACTTTGGACAAAAGTCAGCCGAAGAAGTGATTGAAGCCTTGCAACGGCGTTTGGGTATCACACTACCCCAAGAAAAATCGGCAAAAACTAGCTAAGGGAATAGGGAACAGGGAATCGGTGAAAATCTAACCAATTCTCTGTTTACAGTCATTTTTTGTGAGATTGTAGAGGAAGAAAAAAAATGCGTCACCGTTGTCGTGTACCACAACTTGGAAAGCCTGCTGATCAACGTCGTGCTTTGTTGAGAAGTCTAGCAACTGAAGTGATTCGTCATGGTCGAATCACCACCACGAAAGTACGAGCTAAAGCAGTTCAATCTGAAGTCGAAAGAATGATTACCTTAGCCAAAAACGGCTCCCTTGCCTCAAGGCGTAGAGCTATCGGTTATCTGTATGATAAGCAATTAGTTCACTCTTTATTTGAGGGAGTTAAAGAACGGTATGGCGATCGCAATGGTGGATATACCCGTATTCTAAGAACTGTGAGACGTCGTGGTGATAATGCTGAAATGGCAATAATTGAGCTGGTTTGAGAGAAGGCAGAAGGCAGAAGGCAGAAGGTAGTCCCGATGAAAAATTTTCACCACCAGGTGATGAAAGTAGGTTCTTCCCTACTCCCTACTTCTGACTCCTATTTTCAATGACCAATCATAAACAGCCAATAAACAACAATCAATCACGAGTTGCCTTGGTTATTCAATACCTAGGCACTCATTTTTATGGTTGGCAGCGGCAACCTCACCATCGCAGTGTACAAGAGGAAATTGAAAAAGTGCTTTCTGAGGTGCACCAAAAACCTGTGACTCTATACGGTGCTGGTAGAACAGATTCTGGTGTTCATGCGGCTGCCCAAGTTGCCCACTTTAATACTACCCTTCCTATCCCAGCCCATCGTTGGGCAGCTCTGCTCAATAGCAGACTACCAAAGGATATACTAATAAGGGCAACCGCTGCAGTGCCATCAGATTGGCATGCTCGTTTTTCCGCTATTTGGCGTCGTTATCGATATACCATCTATACCGATGCCCTACCTAACTTGTTTGTGCGACCCTTTAGTTGGCATTATTATCAAGCACCACTAAGTGAATCCCTAATTCAGGAAGCTTTAGAGCCCCTGATTGGTAAGCACCACCTAGCAGCATTTCATCGAGCAAATTCGGGGAGATCCCACTCTTGGGTAGATGTCATGGTGGCGGAATGTTACCGCGAAGAACCGTTCATTCATATAGAAATTCAAGCAAATGGATTTTTGTACGGTATGGTGCGGCTTCTGGTAGGGATGCTGGTACAAGTAGGAAGAGGAAAGCTACATCCCCAAGACTTTACCGAAATCTGGGTTAACCAGCGACGGGAACAAGTCAAGTATGCAGCACCGGCAAGGGGTCTGTGCTTGTTACGGGTGGGCTATCCAAACTCCCCATTTCCTCCAGAAATCTGGTTTGATACCCAACCAAAGTTTCTCTTACCCACTATAACTGCATAGAAAGGTGAAGAATCGAGCCCCTAAATTAAGACCCTAATTAACAAGTAAAAACATGATGGAAAAAACCTACTTACCCCCTGAGAAATCACTAGAAAAAAAATGGTATCTCGTAGACGCAGCTGACATGCGTTTAGGACGTCTAGCCAGTGAGATTGCGATGGTTCTTAGGGGTAAAAATAAACCAACCTACACCCCTCACATTGATACTGGCGACTTCGTGATTGTCATCAATGCGGAAAAAGTCGCTGTTACTGGCAAAAAACGCGCTCAGAAACTTTACCGCCGTCATTCAGGTCGCCCTGGTGGGATGAAAACAGAAACTTTTGCCAAATTGCAAGCCCGTATACCAGAAAGAATTATTGAACAAGCAGTTAAGGGAATGCTACCCAAAAATTCTCTGGGTCGCAAACTGTTCACTAAGCTAAAAGTTTATGCTGGGGATACTCATCCTCATCAAGCCCAAAAACCCGAAGTGTTAACAATTGAGACTATTCCTGGAGGAGCAAACTAATGCAAGCAGAAGAATTAGCTGGTCGTGCTGTATACTGGGGCACTGGTCGTCGTAAGTCTTCCGTGGCAAGAGTACGTTTAGTTCCCGGTACTGGTGAACTCATTGTCAATGGACGACCAGGAGAATCTTACTTTAACTACAACCCTAGTTACTTAACATCCGCCAAAGCCCCATTGGAAACCCTGGGTTTAGAAAATGATTACGACATTTTGGTAAAGGCTCACGGTGGTGGGTTAACCGGACAATCTGACTCAATTCGTTTAGGAATTGCTAGAGCTTTGTGTGATCTAGACCCAGAAAACCGCTCACCGCTTAAAATAGAGGGCTACTTGACTCGTGACCCTCGGGCTAAAGAACGCAAGAAATACGGCTTGAAAAAAGCCCGTAAAGCTCCACAATACTCGAAGCGGTAAGTCATTAATTGTTGGTCATTGGTCACTACTAATTAATAGAATAGTAAGTACTAGTGACCAAACCATAAACTTTATAGGAAAAAATTAGCCAACTGCCTTTTCCAGAGACAGAAGCAATTTTCACCTGTGGAGATCTCAAGAAGACTCCAGTTGTCTAACTCAAAGAAATCTCAAACATAGGAGTAACTATGCCAAAGCCCGATATTCATCCAAAATGGTATCCAGAAGCCAAAGTCTATTGCAACGGGGAAGTAGTGATGACTATTGGTTCGACAAAACCAGAAATCAACGTAGATGTTTGGTCTGGCAACCATCCCTTCTATACAGGGACACAAAAGCTGATTGACACTGAAGGTCGAGTGGAACGCTTTATGCGGAAATATGGAATGTTTGATGCTGAAAGTAGCTCTGATTCCCAAGGGAAATAGCTCGCAAATTTGACACTTAATACTTGATCATCAAAGCTTTCTTTTGACACTGAAATACTTCACCAAAATAATTGGGTCTGAAGCCCCGTCCTTTTAGGACGGCTTTTTCATAGTGATTGAACGTATTTATTGTGTACAATAGCATAATGAAAGTACGTTACCGCTACAGAATTTATCCAACACCCGGACAACAAATAGCACTAGCTAAATTGTTTGGCTGTGTTCGTGTGGTGTGGAACGATGCCTTAGCCTTTTGCATTAATCAGTACCAAGCAGGAGACAAGAAGCCTAAAATAGAAAACGTAAGGCTAAATTTCTATCCAATTTAAAAGACACCCGTACTGATTTCCTGCACAAACTTTCAACTCAGATAATTCGTGAGAACCAAACGATTGTTCTAGAGGATTTAAATATTGCAGGAATGGTCAGAAACAGAAAACTGTCTAGAGCGATCAGTGATTTAGGATGGCGACAATTCCGTAAGAGTGCGGGGAGGATGTCAAACTTCAGACTTTTTGAGCTGTTTCGATGGAGCGATCGCACAAATCATGGCTGAAACTTACCTGCTGGAGAAACTACAATCTGTTGAGCAAACTTTCAACGAATTAACTCGGCGTCTGGCTGATCCAGATATTGCCACCAATCCGAATGAGCTACAACGGGTGGCAAAAGCACGTTCCTCCTTGGAAGAAGTTGTCAACACCTATGACACCTGGAAGACAACTCAAGAAGAACTAGAAGGAGCACGAATCGTTCTCAAAGAATCCGGTAGTGATCCAGAAATGCAGGAAATGGCAGCACTGGAAGTTGAAGAGCTTCAGACGGAGATTGAGCAACTCGAAAGACGCCTCAAGATCTTACTATTACCCCGCGACCCGAATGATGAGAAGAACATTATGTTGGAAATTCGCGCAGGTACTGGTGGTGATGAGGCAAGTATCTGGGCTGGTGATTTAGTGCGGATGTACTCCCGCTATGCCGAAGGTCAAAATTGGCAGGTTAAATTATTGAGTGAGTCCCTGGCAGATATGGGGGGCTTTAAAGAGGCGATTCTGGAAATTCAGGGAGAGCAAGTTTACAGTAAGCTGAAGTTTGAAGCCGGAGTTCATCGAGTGCAGCGAGTACCTGTAACTGAAGCAGGAGGAAGAGTTCATACCTCAACAGCAACGGTAGCAGTGATGCCGGAAGTTGATGATGTGGAAGTAGAGATTGAGTCTAAGGATTTGGAAATTTCTACAGCCCGTTCTGGTGGTGCTGGTGGACAGAACGTCAATAAGGTAGAAACAGCAGTTGACTTATTTCACAAACCTACAGGTATTCGGATTTTCTGTACAGAAGAGCGTTCTCAACTACAAAACCGAGAACGAGCAATGCAAATTCTCCGTGCTAAACTTTATGAGATGAAGCTCCAAGAACAGCAGGATGCTGTAACTTCCATGCGGCGATCGCAAGTCGGTACTGGTTCCCGCTCAGAGAAAATCCGCACCTACAACTACAAAGACAATCGGGTCACCGATCACCGTCTCAGTCAGAATTATTCCCTCAATCCAGTACTTGAAGGTGATTTGGAGTACATAATTCAAGCCTGTATCAGTCAAGATCAGCAAGAACGCTTAGAAGATTTGGCAGCTTCTACTGTTGGCGTAAATTAATGTTAATTCATGGATTTCAGTCAAACTGATGCAGTAGGGATTGCTCATGCTGTTCGAGCTGGTGAAGTGAGTGCCAAAGCTGTAGTCACTCAGTGTCTTGAACAAATTAATGCTCATAATCAAACGCTCAACTGTTTTACTACGGTTACTGCTGAAACAGCACTACTAGAGGCTCAAAGGATTGATCAATTAGTGGCCCAAGGGGAAAATCCTGGTGCTTTGGCAGGAGTTCCCTTTGCAGTAAAGAATTTATATGATATCGCTGGTTTGACGACCTTCGCAGGGTCAAAAATCAACGCTGAAAATCCCCCAGCTACAGAAGATGCTACTGCTGTTGCCAAGCTTAAACAAGCAGGTGCAGTACTGGTGGGAGCACTGAATATGGATGAGTACGCCTATGGTTTTGTGACGGAAAATAGTCATTACGGCGTTACCCCCAACCCCCACGATTCTAGCCGCATTGCTGGTGGCTCCTCTGGCGGTTCAGCAGCAGCAGTGGCAGCGGGATTAGTGCCTTTAACTCTTGGTTCTGATACCAATGGTTCTATCCGAGTTCCCGCCTCCCTATGTGGAGTTTTGGGTTTTAAACCTACTTATGGACGTTTGTCAAGATCAGGAACAGTTTTATTTTCCAGTAGCCTCGATCATATTGGTCCTTTTGCCCGTTCTGTAAAGGATATTGCCACAGCTTTTGATGTCCTTCAGGGAGCAGATGAGCGTGACCCGATTTGCACTAATCGTCCTCCAGAGTTATGCTTGCCCCAACTAAATCAGGGAATTGAGGGTTTGCGCATTGCCGTTGCCGATGGTTATTTTGCCGAAGGAGCAGAACCAGAAGCCTTGGAAGCTGTAGCTCAGGTAGCTGATGCTCTCAATGTTACCGCTTCTATTACCATTCCAGAAGCCAAGCGAGCTAGGGCAGCAGCCTATATTATTACCGCTGCCGAGGGAGCAAATCTACATCTAGCCAATTTGCGATCGCGTCCCAAAGATTTTGACCCCGCCACCCGCGATCGCTTTTTAGCAGGTACTCTAATTCCTGCTACTTGGTACATTCAATCGCAAAAATTCAGGCAATGGTATCGCGATCGCGTCCGAGAAATATTCCAGAAGGTAGATGTAATTATGGCTCCAACTACTCCCTGTGTAGCTCCAGGAATTGGACAGAAAACGATGGTAATTGCAGGAAAAGAGCTGCTAGTCCGTCCTCATCTAGGATTATTTACCCAACCTCTATCGTTCATCGGCTTACCAGTAATCTCGGTGCCAATTCAGCATCCTGGCTCCTTACCCCTAGGAGTGCAAATTATTGCTGCTCCTTACAACGAAGCACTGATTCTTCGGATAGCAGCAGCGTTGGAGACGAAACTGTTAATCAGTTAATTGCTATTAGTGACAGCTGTTTTGCGATCGCGAATACTCCAGATGTCCGACTTTTTCAAGAAGTCGGACATCTACCGCTTTTAGTCATTATTAATTGTTGAACAACGCTGCTTTCGATGATTATTGTTGAAGCCATAACAATCTCGTACTAAATAAAGTGGACGTCCTTTGACTTCTTCATAGACACGTCCCAAATATTCACCAATAATACCCAGAGTAATTAGCTGAATACCTCCCAAAAAGAGAACCGTCACCATTAAGGAAGCATAACCCGGTAAATCTACGCCAAAGATTAAAGTCCGAATCACTAAAAAGGTAGCGTAAAGAAAGGAAAGTAAGGAGATAACTAAACCAACATAGCTCCACACTTTCAAAGGCAGAAAGCTAAAGGAAGTAATGCCATCAATTGCAAAGTTCCACAAACGCCAATAATTCCAAGTCGTAGTACCATTGAGACGGGGTTCCCGGTCAAAGAGGATAGAGGTTTGCTTAAAACCTGCCCAACCAAACAAACCTTTCATAAACCTCGTCCTTTCTGGCATTTGCTTGAGAGCTTCTACCACCCGCCTATCCAATAAGCGAAAGTCACCAGTATCGCGGGGGATAGGAACAGGACTCATCCAACCAATTGTTCGGTAAAAAGACCTAGCCGTAAAGCGTTTGACCCAACTTTCTCCCTCACGCGATCGCCTAGTTGCATAGACCACATCATAACCTTCGCGCCATGTAGCTACTAGTTCCTTAATTAATTCTGGAGGGTCTTGCAGGTCAGCATCAATGGGAATAACTGCAGCACCACCAGCATAATCAATCCCTGCCGTGATGGCAACTTCTTTGCCAAAATTACGGGATAAATTGACTACCTTAATCCCTGGATGACGATGGTGATATTCAACCAGGCACTTCAGCGTATCGTCTTGGGAGCCATCGTTAACACAAACAATCTCGTAGCTGATGTTCATGGCATCCAGTACTAACAGCAGGCGCTCAAACAGGTAGTCAATATTAGGTTCTTCGTTGTAAAGAGGAACTACTACAGAGATTTCTACTTGGTCATTGGTCATTGGTTATTGGTTATTGGTACAAAGAACAAGGGACAAACAACAAACAACAAACAACAAACAACAAACGTGGGATGAGTTTAACTTATTATTGCTTCTTACTTCTATCCTGCCTCAACAAACCAACTCCGCAATTGCTCGAGACTAGGATGAGAGGATTCGTAGGTTAGGGATTGGTGTGGGGTGAGGATGGTGTGGATAGGTATTACTTCTACAACACTATTGGTGTAAGCGATCGCTTCTAATGTTAATAGCCGTTCTTTGTCCCAAGCCGTCTCCCGCACTACTAATCCTTGTTTCTGTAGCCAGTTAATGAGTTGCGATCGCACAGTTCCTGGTAAGATTCCTGCTATTAAAGGTGGTATCCACCAGCAACCGTCTTGCCAGCCCCACAGATTGCCAGTACTAGTTTCCACCCAATTACCAGTAACATCGACTAAAATCGCTTCTTGTGCTCCCTGCTGTTGTGCTTGCTGGAGAGCCAGCCATGCTGTTAGGTAGTTACCAGTTTTATGAGCCGGTAAGGAACGAATTAGTTCCGGAGTGTCAGCCAGCCACGCGGTAATCCCTTGTTGTTGACGTTGAGTTAAATCTACTGGTAAGTAACGTCCCGTAATCCACTCTCGTCCATCAGGAAAGATTGTTATTCGCAGTACAGGAAACAAAGATAACAATGCCTCTGCTCCTTGTTGCAACTGCTTTTGATCCGGTAGCTGCCAACCAAAAGCTTGTAAACTACCCAAAATGCGATCGCAATGCCCTTTCCAATTGGTTAATGGATGTTCCAAAGACTGGTGATAAACTCTTAGGGTTGTAAACACTGTGGCTCCGTAAATTAAGCCTGGGTCATCAATCACCAGTTCCAAGCTATTACCCTGAATTAGTTGACCGTTATACCAAAACAACCTATATGCTCCGGAGTGACAATTTAACAATCTTCAATTTTCAGTTTAACAACTTAACATAGCGATATATTGTCTATAATAAATTTGCCGATTGTGCTCGTTGCTGGGGAGATGACCATGAATACTTTAGTAAAAACTCAGAAAATATACGAGGAATTTATTGATTTTATAGCTCAAGGTACTAGCCCAGAAAGTGTGACTAAGTTTCAATTCTCTGAAGCAACAAAAGAACAGATAGAAGATTTAGTGGAACGTGCCAAAATAGCAGATTTATCCTCCGCTGAAAAAAACGAACTAGAACAGTTTTTAGTAGTAGAACATCTGATTAGATTGGCCAAAGCTAAAGCTCATCAATACCTTAAATCTGTTTCTCAGTAGAGAGAGAAATTAATTATGCCTCGACTCTACATTACTAAAGAACTGAAACGATTAGTCAGTAAACGGGCTGAAGGTTTGTGTGAATATTGTCTGATTTCTGAAGAAGATAGCGGTGGGTGTCAATTTGACCACATTATCAGTGTCAAGCATGGGGGTGAAACGACTGCGGACAATTTAGCCTATGCTTGTTTATATTGTAACCTAAATAAAGGGACAGATTTAGGGTCAATTATTTGGCGCACAGGTGAGCTGGTGAGATTTTTTAATCCTAGACTAGACTCATGGTATGAGCATTTTCGTCTTGACGGTGCGATGATAAATTCTTTAACAGATATTGGGGAAGTCACAGCCAGAATTTTACAGTTTAATAGTAGCGATCGCCTCTTAGAAAGACAATTGTTGATTGAGGTAAATAGATACCCTTCACCTGATGCATTAAAACGAATCAAATGAGTGATTGCATGGGATGCTCCCGGGCACAATGAATATTTTTAACCATTGAACTAATCAATTACCCATTTTTGCCCACTAATACAGATAATACCATTTCAAATAATTCGCTTGGCCAATTTGTACAACCAATTGCACCATGACGAAGTGACTCAGCAATGTGTTTAGGATGTCTTGAACTAGCATAGATGATAAATGGGGTTTCATCTCGACAAGAGCGAAGCTGATCAAGTAAGGTGTAACCTGCTCGTGGATCAGGTGGGCGTCCCATGTCGGAAATAATCAAATCAAAATCTTGTCTGTTGAGTTTATAAAATGCCTCCTCAGTGGATTGAGCCAAGACAAAATTGATACCTAAGGCTTCAAGTGATTGTCGTTCATAGATGTTGTTATTAGGACGATCATCTACCCAAAGTACTGTTGATTTTCTCAAAGGTTTTATGGTGCGAGAATTAACATATTCAGCAACAGCATCTTTGTCAAACTTTACATCTTTTTGAGCCTTTTGATCAGCAACAGCATGTTTGTCAGACTTTACATCTTTTTGAGCCTTTTCATGAGTTATTTCCGACAGTCCTTTGAGCCAAACCCGCTTGAGTGCCTTTAACGCTTTGGGGTCAGCAGGAGATAACCCTAAGATTCGTGTCCATAACTGCTCTGCTAACTCCAAATCACCCTCCAATTCAGCCTCAAGAGCATCTTCTCTAAGGATGGCAATATCGATTAGAGTTGCCTGTTGAGGTAATAAAATCAGATGGTACTTGGAGGCAGGTTCTACGATCGCATAGGGAGTCTGGACTGGTTTATTGTAGTAGTTATTGATTTCAGGTACCCGATAGCGCAAACGTTGATACAACCTTTCAACTGTGGCACAGTTGCTTTCCCCTTGAATCCGCAGCGACTCTAACAATGCATAAGTAAAAGAACCTTGCCCAATCTCTTCAAGTTCATAGGCTTTTTCTCTGGGACTACAAGAAGAAATGGTAATTACACCCTGATGTTTCTGTAAGCCAATACCAACACCAGCTTTATCTCCTTGATTGCGACAAGCATCAAGGAATAGCACCACATTATCAGCACCACAACGGCGCAAGCGTTCTGTTACATAACTAATAGAGATAGCTGTGGCTTCTACAGCTTTATGATTGGCATCACAGGGCATCAAATAATCTCGCTCTTGATATCGAATCCCATGCCCACTAAAGAAAAACCAAAAGTTGTCACCAGCTTCTAGATAAGGTTTTTCAAAAAACTCTAACAGAAACGACAACAGATTGGCATAAGTAGGTTGTGTGGATTGAGGTGAGCCGTCAGGAGCAATCTCATTGGGAGAATTATCCGAGAAATAGAAAACCCGCTCAAATCCAGCTTCATCCCTTAAGAAGTCACTTACTGCTTCAGCATCCGGCACAGCAAACTCTAACGAGCGCAATCTTTGATATTCGTTGATGCCAATAACAAATGCCCAGTTTGTCATCTAAGAACTAGCCCGTTTAAACTTAAGTGTAATACCCCCCTTCGTTCCCACTTTGCCACCAGTTCCCAAAAACTTCACCTCTCCTTGACCATTGACTTCTACTGATAGCTCAATTTCATCAAGCCTGAGTCCAGAATCAGGGGGAACTTGCTTCTGAGCGCAGCTCAACAACCCACTGACGACTTGCAGAAACTTTGACAGCTCAGCTTCAACTTTCTGAGCACTGACTTTATTGGCTTTAGTTACAGGAGTTATGGCAGAAGGTTTACGCCAAGAACCGCCACTTTTGGAGCCGTTATCCTCTTCTGCTTGAGGAGTTTCAGTGGTAATAATCCAAATTGTTTCGTTGTCTGCTTCTAACATAGCTCTGATAGCGTTTTTGCAGCCTATTGCTTAGTGTCGCATAGATTTTTAGCTCAACGCTATTAATGTGCCATCCTTAAATTATGAAGAAATTACTATTTGTTTGCAGCCAGAACCGATTGCGTAGCCCTACCGCTGAAACAGTATTCTCCAACTATGAGGGACTAGAGGTAGACTCCGCTGGACTGAACTCAGAAGCTGAGATAACTTTATGCAGTGAGGCAATTGAGTGGGCTGACATTATTTTTGTCATGGAAAAGTACCACCGAAACAAACTTTCCAAGAAGTTTAGACCTTGGTTGAAAAACAAGCGAGTAGTTTGTCTGGATATTCCCGATAATTATGAATATATGGAGCCAGCTTTAGTAGAGTTACTAAAGAAAAAAGTCCTGCCACTTCTAGGAACCTTTTAAACTCAGATATCTACTGGCTTTTATTTTATTTTACCAATTTTACGCCCAATTTTCTCAATTTGAGCATAGTTAGAATTTTGGGTAGCAATAAAACTTCCAGCACTGAATAGGTCGAGAATTTCCTTTTGTTCTGGTACAGTTGGGTCAAGTTGCAGAAAGGCATCCTGCACTTTTTGGACAAATTCTTCGCCGTATTGTTCCTTGACTTGTGGATGAATGACCCAATGGTAATCATAATAGGCAGGAGTGCGCCAGATTACATCAACTTTGCTTAAATCTACTTCCTTGTCTTCTACTCGTTGTTGCCACACTTTTTCATTGAGAGCTCCTACTTCGTAAGTACCAGCTTCTACTAATTTGATCGTCTTATCATGATCGCCAGAAAATCCTGATTCACCTTTAAAATCCTCTAATTTGATATTGGCTTGCTGCAAGAAATATTGCGGCATCAAACGCCCTGAGGTAGAGGACTCACTACCAAAGGTGAAGGTTCGTCCTTTAAGCTTATCTAGTTCGCTGATTTCCTTAACTGGAGTCAGTCCTGTTTGTTTGTTGGCAATGAAGACACTGTGAAACTGCTCGTCTACATCCCGTTGAGCGATCGCTTCAGCTCCTGGTACCTGTAATCTTGCCTGAACTCCTGTCAATCCGCCAAACCAAACTAATTCCAACTCACCTACTTTAAAAGCCGTAACAGCAGCGGCATAGTCTACCACAGGTTTGTATTCTATTGGTACGCCCAACTCCTGTCCTAGATAGGCTGCTAGCTTTTCATACTGACGCTGTAATTTTTGGGGGTCTTGGTCAGGGATTGCACCTACAACCAGCGGGTCTTGACTTTTCCCGACTGAGGTTCCAGATGAGTCAGGAGAACAAGCTGCCAAGGGCAGCATCAATAGCAATAGAGCCGATAGTAAAACTTTTTTGCCCATAGGTAAAGCTTCCGTCAAAACTTACTAATCTTAACTAGCAAGCAAAACTTCTGCCACAGTTAACTTCAGTTCAGGAAAAGTCCGAGACACAATTTGCTGATTTCCTGTGAACTCAGTGACTTGATAAGTACCATCTATCAGTAACAAGACAGTTACTTTCTGCTGTTGGGGGTCAATAATCCAATATTCAGGGATGCCAAGCTCTTGATACTGTCGTCGCTTATCAATGTAGTCACGCTGGTAATTCTCATCCTGGTGCTTTCTGTAAGGACTAACTACCTCAGCAATCAACTGTGGAGGAGGCATATCAAGAGTAATAGTTTGCCGCTTCCGGGTTAGCTTAAGGTGTTCATGCCTCAGTACTACTAAGTCAGGATAACGGTTTTGAGGATTTCCTGGAACTTGTAACTCACAATCGTGTGTCTTGACTAACCTACGATTTACCAACTCGACTAACTCATCTCTTAGCCACGTTGCTATCCAACTATTTGGCTCACTCTCAGGAGGCATTGGTACTAGCTCCCCATTAAGCAATTCATAGTAGTTGTCTGTACCATCATCATATTCAAGATATTCTTTGAAGCTGAGGAAAGTCGGTGTTTTAACCATTGTTCCACTGGTATAGGCCTCTGTTCTACTAGCTTAATCACTAAAGTTGTCTTAGGAATGATCGACACACTCACACTCGTCTTTGGCAAAATGATTTTATCAATTATCGAAACTATTCATTTTACTAATATATAGATGCATGAATTTATTTTAAAATAAAGTAGTAGTTACAAATATTGACATTAACCAGTAACTAGTGAACAGTACTCAAATTTCAATTCTCAATTAAGCAAATCGCAAGCGATAGCTTGGATGTAATTAGTGTTCAAAAAAACTACGAGATAGTGAGAACAATGCCAGAAACTAAGCAACGAGATGTCCAAGTTTTCCCGATTAATACAGAGACTACTTTACTGCGATCGCGCACTTGGGACCGCCTCAAGTTTGAAATTGAGTACGCCCTACAACGAGGCACTACAGCGAATTCCTATGTGATTAGAGCAGATAAAATTGCTCTGTTTGATCCGCCGGGTGAATCGTTTACTGAAGTTTTTCTGGCATCCTTAAAAGAACGCTTTGATCCTAAGAGTATTGATTATGTGATTCTCGGTCACATTAATCCTAACCGAGGGGTTACTCTCAAAGCATTGCTAGAGTTAGCACCTCAGATTACTTTCGTTTGTTCCAACCCAGGAGCGATCGCACTGCGGAGCACCTTACCAGAGCAAGAGCTTAATATTAAGGTAGTGCGAGGTGAAGAAACCTTGGATTTAGGTCAAGGTCATTGCTTGGAATTTGCCCTGACTCCCAGTCCTCGCTGGCCTGCTGCCATGTGTACCTACGATCCAAAAACAGCAATTCTGTTTACAGATAAGTTCTTTGGAGCCCATGTTTGCGGTGATCAAGTAATGGATGAGGGTTGGACGGTATTTAATGAAGACCGACGCTATTACTTTGATTGCTTGATGGCTCCTCATGCACGGCAAGTGGAAAAGGCATTGGATAAACTGGATGCTTTTCCCGCAAAGCTTTACGCTACTGGTCATGGTCCTTTGGTACGCTATGCTCTATGGCATCTGACTAACTCCTATCAGCAGTGGAGTAAACGGCAAAAAGCTCAGGAGATGACGGTTGCCCTACTTTATGCTTCAGCTTATGGGAATACCGGTACTGTAGCCCAAGCAATTGCGCGAGGTATTACTAAAGCTGGTGTGGCAGTTGAATGCATTAACTGCGAAGTGGCTGAACCTGAGGAAGTCCGGGCAGTGGTGGAAAAAGCTGATGGATTTATTATGGGTTCTCCTACCTTGGGAGGTCATGCACCGACACAGATACAAACTGCCCTTGGCATGGTACTAGCTACTGCTACTAAAACTAAATTGGCTGGGGTTTTTGGTTCCTTTGGTTGGAGTGGGGAAGCGATTGACTTAATTGAAAGCAAGTTCAAGGATGCTGGTTACCAGTTTGGTTTTGAGACTATTCGGGTAAAATTCAAACCCACTGAAGTGACTCTTCAACATTGTGAAGAAGCTGGCACTGACTTTGCCCAAGCTCTCAAGAAAGCCAAAAAAGCTCGGACAAGCCGGAAAACTGTAGATGAGTCTCAAGCGGATCGGACTGAGCAAGCAGTAGGACGTTTGATTGGTTCTCTGTGTATTGTTACTACTAAACAAGGGGAACTCAGTGGTGCGATGCTGGCTGACTGGATTGCTCAAGCCACCTTTGCACCTCCAGGTTTAACAATTGCAGTAGCTAAGGACCGAGCAATTGAATCTTTAATGCACATTGGAGATAAATTGGTCTTGAATGTCTTAGAACAAGGTAAACATCTGGGCTTGATGAAGCATTTCCTTAAACCTTTTAGTCCTGGTGAAGACCGATTTGCTGGGGTGGCAACGGCAGAAGCAGAAAACGGCTGTCCGATTCTTACCGATGCTCTAGCTTATTTAGAATGCACGGTAGATAATCGTATGGAATGTGGTGACCACTGGTTGGTTTATGTAGTGGTCAAAAATGGTAAGGTGCTATCCGAAGGTATGACAGCTGTGCATCATCGCAAGTCAGGAATGCACTATTAACGCCCGAATTGAGGCAGGGGAAACAGGAGGGAGAGAGAAAAAAGAGTTGAAAACCAGCCGAAGAGCATGTAGACTTTCTCTTCCCACCTAAAACCTAATACCTAATACCTAATACCCATTGGTAACAAGTTAAGGTAAAAATGCCGTTGTCAAGAGAGACGCGGGGACGCGGGGACGCGGGGACGCGGAGATGAAGAAGAGGAAACACAATTTTTCTGACCCCTTGGGTATTTCCATATATA
>JAAHGL010000470.1 GCA_010692635.1 Symploca sp. SIO2C1
TTCACTTTCGAGTATCGATTGTATCTTGATTTGTTTGCCCAATAACTCACTGAGGAAACCAGCCAAAACGACATGATTAGCTTTGTTTCTGAGTAATTTTTTAATCGCCCAATCAAATCTGATGTGTGTTTGGGGCATAACAGCATTGATGGAAGTGTCTAGATAATATATTGTGACAGATTTAGCCCTATTGATTCAAGATAAGCTGCTCAATCAGGGGTTTCAAATCCACCTTATCCTAAAGTTGTGACAGGGGCATTGAGAATTAGACTGAAGTTAATTCCAGCACTACAGTTTTTCAATCTCTTTTCTAGTGAGTCCGGTTACTTCTGCGATTGTGTCAATATCTATTCCTTTTTGTTGTAATGTTCTAGCGATATTAATCTTTTCCTGCTGTTTGCCTTTCTCCATCCCCTCTTCTAAACCATCCAATCTTCCCTCTGAGCGCGAACTTTCTATCATACTGATTTCATAGCGCCTATTCTCCATATATCTCAGGTAGTTTGCTCTTTCTTCTTCACTCAAGCTATCTACTAGTAAATTTGCCTTCGCTTCCGCTAAACCCTGGGCTGTAAATTCCTCTTTGATTTGGCTCTTTTTCAGGAAATATATCCATTCATCCAAGGTATTCTTCGCCACATCGTTAAAGTTATTTACTTTAATCACATAATACTCTGGGAAAATCTCAGATACTGCTTGGATCTTAAACAACTTCTTCTGTCTTATTGATGGCACTAAAGAGTCTTCTAAGTGCAGTCCACGAAAATCTAACTTCCCTTGGTAAATATAATCATCCCCCTGTCCCAGAGAAAAGTAGACTACATTTACTGAATAGACTTTTTTGACTTTACTGTAGGGCTCTCCTTTTTCCAGGAAGTCGGTGATTAACTTCGCTGTGCCGTAGAGCATGCGATGAAAATAATCTTGCTCTGTATTATTTTGTACTTCAATAAGAATTAATTCACCCTGGTCATTTTCTGCCAGAATATCGACTCGATTGAGCTTGTCAT
>JAAHGL010000048.1 GCA_010692635.1 Symploca sp. SIO2C1
GGGGAAGAAGCAGTCTAAGAGATACCATAAATGTCGTTCATCTTTAGCGAAAGAGCATCTCAAGGTAAGTAGACAGCGTGAAGACAAAGCTCGTAAAGATGCTTTGGCGCTAGTTAAGTCGAAAGATTTAATTGTCTACGAGGACTTGAAGATACAAAACATGGTGAAAAATCACCAGCTAGCTAA
Source organism: Symploca sp. SIO2C1 (assembly GCA_010692635.1). Lineage (GTDB taxonomy): Bacteria > Cyanobacteriota > Cyanobacteriia > Cyanobacteriales > Coleofasciculaceae > Caldora. Next base: position 187 of record JAAHGL010000048.1, read on the forward strand.
ATCGATCAGCGATGCATCTTGGTAAAAGGATTTAAGCTATTAGCTGAATATGTAAACAGTACTGTAGGGCATACAGAATCTGGAGCCAAAAGCTCGAAAGCGCAGGGAGAAACTGGCCTCTGGCTCAAGAATGGAGACGCTCTTGTTCTAAGTCGGCTCGATGAACTGCGAACCAAGAACTCTTGGGAATCCCCCGCTATACCTCTAACGAGGTTAGCGGAGGGAGGATGTCAATGTCTCTCTAACAACATCATTACATTCTGCGATCGCAAATCTTGCATTAAGAACTTTCAACTCCTCACACTCGGAAGCCTCAACAGGTATCCTCAACCTACATTATTCTGTCTTCAAAACGAAACCCAATGATGTCGGGATTTGTTGGGTGTCGCTAGCGCTCTACCCAACCTAAAGATTTAGTGCTGAGTTACAACTTCTTTGGTTGTTGTCTCAACTGGAGGATTTTCAGATTTCGGTTGGGGAGCTGGTAGTTTTTTCACCAGTAAAGGACCATAAAACATGACTGCAATTCCCAACACGACTAAACCTGAACCACTCCAGGTTAATGCCGTTACCCAAGCTGGTTCTCGTTTAACTTGCAGAGTCGATTGTTGTAAATCTCCAGGATTCCAGGAAGCTTGAGCAATTTTCCAGCCTTTGTACCAGGTGGGATGGTTCATCCAAACTCGGCGCTGCTCACTGAAACTATCATGAGGATCACTAATGCGAATTTGACTAGTCCACATGGCAACAGATTCGGAGCCTTCATTGCGTTCAACGATAAAGTCTTCTAATTTAATGGCAAAGGGTAGTTGTAACAATTTGGGACTAAAAGCTGCTAGCCATTCTTCATTAGTATCTGCCACAACGGTAGGTTCTCCCCAAGGTAACCAAGTTTGAGTACCATTCGGCATTTTTACTAACAGTGCGGGGGTTCCCCCAAAATTAGGATTGTCAGCGGGAATTACTTCTCGTTGTAGTTGTGCTTGGGGGATGAATTGTTCTAGGGTAATTTGAAAATCCGCCCAGCCAGGATTGACTGATTGTCCAACTTTGAGGCTGCCTGATTGGAATCCTTGAGAGGAATTTGCCGTATAGTAAAGTTCGTCTGCTGCTGTAACAATGACGTGGAAGTAATCTTCAGTTTGCTGTGGGGAGATTTGATATTGGATATCGAGATCCTGGATTTGTTCCCCGGAAACTACAGCTCGCACAGGGGGTAACTCTTGACGTCCGAAAACGAACCATTGTTCAATACTATCGGTTAAGAAACCGGGTTTTTGTTCACGAAATGCCGATATTTCCTTGGGGTGAATGAAATTTTGCGTGGGATTTCGATTCTCCGCGTCTCCGTGTCTCCGCGTCTCCGTGTCTGTTGACTCGTTTCCCCACGCCTTTTTTCGCTCACCCATTTCCTTGTCGTCTTCACGAGGAACCCGGTTTCTGAGAACTTGGAGTTTAACAGCGGGATTTTTGAGGCTATTAGAGGCAGAGATAGGTTGATTGTTGCTATCGAGGCGAAAATCTGGCCAAAAATTGATTACCTTCAGGGTTAAGTTACCTAGTTCAACTGATTGAGGCTGGTTAGGATTAATCTCGATCGCTTTTTGTTGTCCTTGAAAACTAACTTGTAACTTTCCCCAAGGATTGTCATCTGCTTTAGTAGGAGGCGATAGTAAAGATTGCAGTTCGGATTCACTCTCAGCTGGAATAATCTCCAAATCAGCAGGACCAAGGGAAATTTTACTATACTCATTGGGCGCGATCGCTAACCAACGGTCTAATTTTTGTCCCATTCTGGAGCTACTTAGGCTGAGGTTAACCGCAGGATTCTCAACAGCTCCTCCTGGATTAAAGCGGACAGTTTTGAGAGCTTTGTCAGTATAGCTAATGAGGGAGACTCTACCAACTCGATTAGGACTAAGAGAACCATCAGCTTTTACCCAAACATTCCCCTGTGCTACCTCACCGTCGGGGGACATAACTTCTAATAAATCCCCTTCTACCCGAATTTGGCTATTAGCCATTCCATCAGTTCGCAAAGGTAGCATTCCTTCCGAGCCTAAGTGAATAACCGCTGCTGAGCCAGCAATAATTACAATCAGTCCCGTATGAGTTAAAGCAAAACCAATTTTCCTCGCTCCTCGCCAAGGATAGCGTGACAACGCCGAAATTCCCAAATTCAGAGCAAGGAGAAACATTAAAGCACCAAACCAGGGACTTTTATAAATTTGTTGTTGAACAGTAGTTGAACCAACTTGAGATTCGTAAAAAGTTGCGCCAATGAGGATGATAACAATAGCAGTTAGTAAAGGTACTGCTAGTTTAATTGAACCCAGGAAACGAAAAATAGGATTAGATTTCATAAGGCAGAAGGCAGAAGGCAGGAGGCAGAAGGCAGAAGGCAGGAGGCAGAAGGCAGAAGGCAGAAGGCAGGAGGCAGTCTAGATGAAACAAATTCACCACTAAGTGATGAAAGTAGGTTCTTTCCTGCTCCCCTCCTTGGAGGGGTTGGGGGTGGGTTCTGCTCCCTACTTACAAGTCAAAAGGATGCATTTACCATGAATTCCCAATTCTAAATTCTAAATTCTAAGTAGGTGGGCATAAATAAACTCACATGGGCAGGGCGGGTTTTGAAGGAGAGAAACAGGACACGTAGCAAGCATCTTAGCTAAACCCGCCCCTACAAATCCAATGATCGTTTTTTTTCACCTACTTACTTAAATTCCTTTAAAATATTCTCAATAACTACTTCCGGCGCCTTACCAATCAGCGTTTCTACCACTTCTTGATTGGCTCTCAAAAATGTCAAATGAGGTACGCCAGTAACTTGATAAGTTTGTATTTGCTGATGCCACTGGGGGTCATCAATATTGAGCATCGTAAAATTTATAGATTCTCCATACTTGTGCTGGAGTTGCTCTAAAGTAACTGCCAGAGATTGGCAAGTTTGACACCAATCAGCATAAAATTCGATCAAACTGGGCTTACCATTCGTCCTAGCAACTTGATAGGGTACGGAATCTCGTGCCATAGTCTTGAGGGTAGCCAAATTTGCGATCGATGAATGAAAAGTAGGAGCAAAGTCTTCATGGGTAATTACGATATTTCCGATCACAAATAGTAGGAAACCGACAAAAGCTAGTAACCACGTTTTTTTGATCATCATCATTCATTGACAAAATTCACTGATAATAGTAAGCAATGATAATATGAATAATCAACATTACCATAAATGCAGTAACCAGGAAGATATGAGTATTCAACCAAATGAGACGCAGCTTACGAATTAGTACTCCCTTAGGAATAAAATTTTTCTGATTTAAACCATTAGCTTTGATTCCTGCAAAGCTAAAACTTCTCTGGGGAGATTCTAATATACCCAATTCAGCAACAGAACCCATTAAAGCGGATAAAACAACCCCAAAAAACACCCAGAGAAAGATAGCATTAAAATTTAAGCCCTGACTACCCACTGTATGAATGAGCGTTGTCCCTAACAACGCAATGCCCACAAAAATATGTAAACTGCGCCAAAATAAAAGCGAGCCCGGTAATTTTACCTTGATCTTCCAACTTTGACCCCGCTTTCTCGCCACCAGAATCATTTCCACAATAATAAAAAACAAGGAAACGTATCCCGTGATCTGCTTATATAGTTCTCCTTGAAGTACTAAGTGTAAGTCAAAATTGCTCTCCCTAATCATTGGCAGATACCAAGGACTCAAAACAAAAGGAATTAACAGAGCAACAGTGACAAAAGTCAGTGAAATCAAGGTTGAGAATTTGATTTTCATAGAATTGGGAATGGGGAATTGGGAATGGGGAATTGGGAATTGGGAATTGGGAATTGAGAAAAAATAGCTTTCCTGGGTTAAGTGTGGTAAATGTGCCGAAAATAAATTCTCAATTCGCAATTAATGACCCATTCTCCATTCCCTTTCAAATGACCAATGACCAATGACAAACAACAAACCAATTAAGTCTTCTCAATCGGCAAATTAATCATGACCCCTCCCATCACATCATCCATCTTGAATACCTTGTCAGGATAGCGCTCTAAATGAATAGGATGAGTGTTATGACAAGTTACACAAGCTTCAGCAACAGCTTTGTCAGGATACAAAGCAGAAAAATAAGTTTGATCGCCTACTTGCTGATAATCTTTGTAAGGTTTACCTGTCTCAATCACAGCATCCATCGCTTTCTTTTCAAACTCATTTTTCGGTGCCTGGCTATCATTAATGTTCCAGGGAGAGATTAAGTTGTAGGAAAAAGTTAGTCCTGCTTCAGTAGCATAGTCAGTGGCAATTTCTGAACCTAAGCGGAACATTTGCGCTGGTAGGGGAATACCATCAGTATTTTCCCAACCTTCCGTGGCTTCAATTTCCAGAACTCCTTTGTCTTTCTCTTTTCCTTCTAATTTTTTAGCTCGGTTAACTACGTGTTGAGTGTAGGCTGTACGATCTGCTGCTAGGGTAGTATGCACATAATCAGCAACCATTTCTGGCGGAATTCCGACAGCTTGCTCAGATGAACCACCACCACAAGCAATTGCCGTAACACATATAATTGCTGCTAAAGATATCAGAGCAATTGTTTTAGCTTTGATTTGACGCAATAAATAAGACATGACTATTATCGTGAACTCCTCAGTGATTGTTAAAGATCAGTCTGCAAGTACTTTCAATAAACAAGGCATAAGGCAGAGGGCAGGAGGCAGAAGCTAAGAGAATTTTCTTACATTCATAACGGATGCATTTTTACCCGTAACTCCCTCTGATTCTGCTTAATCTTGAGTTTCTTGGCTCGACCTTCTCTTTTCTAATTTCCGCACCAGTTCTATAGTTTCTAGATGCAGTTTCGGCAGGCGATCAAAGTTAGTTTCCACTAACTCATCATCAAATATACTGTTATAGGAATATTCCATTCCGTGACAATTCATACAAACTTCTTTTACCATGCGATCGCGAGGCAGAAGAGTATAAGTATTGTTGTGATTAACAAACACTTTGTCATCCGTTTCTTGACGAGGTAAATGGCAAGTGGCACAGGTAACTGACTCTACAGAAGGTCTAGGTAATTTACCTTCAGCTAAAAACAGTTTGCTATGTTGCGATTTCTTATAGTTGAGAGAATGAGGATCGTTATGACAACTCAAACAAGAATCAACAGCAGCCACCACCGTATTAACAGCATGAACGTCATGGCAAGTATTACAATTGATCTGCTTTTCTAAGGCAGATTCTTTCATCGGAATATTCGCCATTGCTGGTGTCAATGGAGATAGATTTTCGTGCAGGCGAATTCCATGTTTGCCAAACAGGAAGGTTTCTACTTCAGCTTCATGGCAACTACGACAACTTTCTTGATTTGGCTTGACAATTAAAGCTTTAGTTTCCTGATTTTGGTGACAGCTGGAACAATTGACCTCAGCCAAAGCGTGGGTACTTGCTTGCCAAAGTTGATGAATTTCCTCTAATTGCTCCTGAGAAATCGGATCAGCTATGGCAGCAGTAGTAAAAGGAGACACTGCATAAAATACCAACAGCAAAATCAACAGACGAGTTATGGTAGAGTATAGTGCTGACTTCACGACTTACCTCCCAAGAACTCATCTCCTAAATCTGGTTTGGGAGGTTCTTTTAACTCAGTTGTTACTGTTAGTGCAGGTAACTCCGGCTTAGGTAGCATGGAGGGTTGATCCATATTCTGTCGCAAGAACCCGGTAGAAATAGCACGATGATCATGGAAATTGTGGCATCCTGCTGTCCAACACCCATCTGGTGCAAAATCGTTATGACTAGCTAAATCCCCATTAATAATTCCCTCGTGGCAATTCATGCAAAGATCTGGCTGAAGATGCACACCTCGTCCAAACATGTGAACGTGTTCCTCATGGCAGGCAGTACAGGTAAGTACATCAATTTTTTGCAGAAGATCCGCCCAACGAGGGTCACTAAATTTCTTCGCTCCATGAGCATCCTGTGCCATTTCTGGTTCGTGACAGCGCAGACAAGTATCATTACTGACAGGTTTAAACCCTTCATGACAGGAACTACAGGAAGCTTCAAAGAGCCGATGTTCCTGCGATGTAGTTCCGGGTAGGAAAACCAAACGCTGATCTAAGGTAAAGGCAGCAACAAACCAAACTACCAACAGCACGATAATGGCAATTACTGCTGTTTTTAGTTGCCAGAAGGGATTAGGCTTTTTAGCTCTTTTCGCAGGACTAACCATCTTTGAACCGCTAGAGTTAAGATCCGCAAGCCAACCAACGTCAGAATGCTGAATGCCCCCTAAATCCCCCTTGGATCCCCCTCCAGTCCCCCTTTCCAAGGGGGAAGCCAGAGGATGCTTCGCTTTTTATTCCATGGGGGACTTTGAGTCCAGGCTCCCCCAGAATTGGGGGCTGGGGGGCTTCAATAACCTTTGTATTGTTGCAAATGTTTCCAATTGTTAATTTCGCCACCAGCATCGCGAAGCGTAACGCACCGTTCATTAGTATTTTCCTTTCCACAAATCACCTTAAAACTTAGTGTCATTGCTTCAAATTCAGCAGCCAAGGAAGCAATGCTGGCTAGCAACACAATGGCATCTTATAAGGCAACCTCTTCTGGGGTATACTCAGCACCCTCGAGCATCAAAGTGGTAATTGCTCCATAGGCTTCTACCCAAGCTTGCTGAATTTCTTCTGTCCAATTAGCTTCTAAATACTGCCCGAAAGTTTTGATTAGGGAATTTCCTACTAATGGATAGTGTTCCGGTAAAGTTCCGTATTTAATGTGTCTTGCTCCTAATCCTTTGAGACTTTCACTGAGTACATCTGGTTCACGGAGATTTTCTACTACCATTACCAAGGCACTGAGCAACATTTTCTTTTGCTTTGTCATATGGGTATTGGCAAATAGAGGTTGAGCTTCTGGATAGTCGGCAAATAAGTTGTCGTAGAAACTACTGATGAATTCATCTGCTTGGGGTTTGACTTGTTCGAAGCTCTGTTCTAGAAGTTCAACTTTTAAAGACATAATTTGAGTTTTTAGGCAAGTAAGTGTTCTCCGAATAGTGCAAGAACGCAGGAGCTTTTTTTCAGGCTTTGGGTTATTCCTGCTGCCCTGCACTATTAGGAAAGTAGCATCTGATTAAGTTTGTGTTGCTAGGTTATATTCAGTTGACTAAAACAATTTGTATAAGTTTTTACCAAACAAAATTTCAAATGCAAAGAGTCTTTAATTAAAATGCAATAATTACATAAAATTTGTATTTTTGTCATCATTTGTTGATATAGAGGTCGCTCTGTAATCTATGAGTTGATAAAATTTTGTATTTTTTAATACAAAATTTTGTTATTATATAAATTTGATTTAGCTAGAGAAATCAAGTTAACAGGGTGAGAAATGGTAACCATCCCTAAAAATCTGGAGAAAGCCCAGTTAAGTAGAGCAAGTTTACGGGGGAGAAACTTCAGAGGAGCTAATTTCAATCATGCTAATTTGAGCAGTGCTGATTTAAGGGAGACTAACTTAAGCTCTGGAACTCTCATTTGGGCAGATTTAAACGGTGCTGATCTTAGTTACTCTAACCTCCGAAAGAGCTATTTGCTCTGGGCAAGTCTGTTGTGGACTAATCTCAGAGAAGCGGATTTAACAGAAGCCAACTTGAGTTGTGCCCAGTTGAGTGAAGTTAATTTAGAGTCTGCTAACCTGAGTGGTGCTAACTTAAGCGGAGTTGTCTTAGAAGGAGGAAGCTTGCGTGAAGCGGTCCTGAATGGTGCTAATTTGTTTAACGCAACCATCAAAAAAGTAGATTGCAGTTTTGCTCAAATCAATCACACCAACTTAGAGAAAACCCATATCGAGGCAGTTGACTTTACCGGTGCTCAGTTGTGCTTTTCGTACTTAGATGGTATCAAATTTGACAATGTTATTTTGACTAGAGCTAATCTTACTAATACCAACTTAATCGGCGCAGATTTAAACGGAGTGGATTTGAGAGCAGCAGTTCTGAATCAGGCCGAATTAGATTGTGCTGTGCTGACTAAGGCGAACTTAGATCGGGCTTTTTTTAAGAAAACTTCTCTATTTAGCGCCAATTTAGAAGGAGCAAGTCTTGCTTATGCCAGTTTACTTAACAGTGATTTGCGCCAAGCTAATTTGGAATATGCCCAACTAGAGGGTATTAATTTTGACAATTGCCAAGTTGCTGGGGCTATTTTTACTCAAGCTCAGGGGCTAACTCAGGCACAGAAGCGATGGCTAAAGCGATATGGAGCATTAAATGTTTCTTAAATTTCTCTATCCTATCATACAAACTCAATCAAGAACAATTTATGACCTTATTTAGTCGCGAGCAAGTTCTCAATAAATTACAACAAGGACATTCTTTCTACAAAGCGGAATTAAGTCGAATCGATTTGCAAAATACTAATTTAGATAAAGGCAAGTTTGTTGAAGCTTATTTGAAAGGAGCAAATCTCTCTCAAGCTTCTTGCAAGGGTGCAGATTTTACTAAAGCAAACTTAATATTTGCTATCCTTTCAGGAACCAACTTGACTCAAGCACAACTTTGTCAAACAGAATTAAATGGTGTTAGTCTTGACGGAGTAAATCTTCAAGAAGGAGATGCAAGTAAAGCGATTTTTTATGATGCCCTAATTAAGGACTTGAATGCTCCTTTAATTAAATTAGAATCTGCTGATTTAAGTGAATCACAAACTACAAATTCTAATTTTAGTGGTGCTAAGCTAAATAATGTAAAATTAAATAAAGTCAACTACGATCAAGTTAATTTTAGTGGAGCACAACTTTATGAAGCAGTTGCATTTGCTGCTAAATTTACTAAAATCATTTTACGAGAAGCTAACTTAGGAAAAGCTAAATTTATCCAATCAACCTTAATTGAGTCAGATTTAACCCAAGCAAGTCTCATTGCTGCCGACTTCAGTAAATCTCACTTAAGTAATGTGATCTTAAAACAAGCAGATTTGCTAGAAGCAAGTTTCAAATCAGCTCAACTCAACGAGGTTGATTTGACAGAAGCCTCTTTATTTAATGTAGATTTGGAGGGAGCTACTCTATCTCAGGTAAATTTATCTGATGCTAATCTGCAAGAAGCCAATCTAGAAAACACTATTTGGGAAAATGGTAATTTTTCTGGATGCAACGTAACTGGAGCTATTTTTAGCAATGCTCAGGGATTGAGTGAAGCACAAAAACAATGGCTGCAAGACAATGGAGCATTAAATATTAGCTAGGGTTTGTTGAATAATTAATAAGTAATAAGTAATGAGTAATGAGTAATGAGTAATGAGAGTTAGAGGGACTGCGCTCCAAAAAGAAGATAACAAACAAGCAAAATTCTTTTCCCTTCTGCCTTCTGCCTTCTGCCCTCTGCCTTTTTTCAATGGTTCAAGGTTTTAGGTTACAAAAGCGTTGAAAAGATTGAGGGTACGTAGGCGCTGCGTTGCTACTAAAGCATCATATTGTAGTTTGATGCGTAGCATCGAGCGCACGCGAGCACGAAGCTCGATACTGTTAATCGGTTTCGATACAAAATCATCAGCTCCTGCATCTAGAGAACGAGCCAAATCTTCTTTGGAACTCAAGGCAGTAATCATGATAATGGGAATATGAGACCAACGCTGGTTAGACTTAATCTGCTTGCAAGTTTCAATGCCATCCATCTCTGGCATCATCAAATCTAATAAGATGACATCCGGTTGGATTTCGTCTATCTGACTCAAGGCTTCTTTGCCACTAGCTAAGTAGGTTAAGTTATAGTTCTCGCGATAGAGTAGTCCCTCAATTACTTCAAAAATGCTGTCATCATCGTCGATTACTAGTACAGAATGTTTTTTCTTCTCTATATCAATCATTGAAGAAGGCGTTAGGTGTTAGGTGTTAGGTTTTTGGATAACTCTCGAACGACATAACATAGAATAAAACTAGTGATTAGGCAAGGGTTGAGGTTGGCTATGGTTTCCATCAACTACAAACCAATACTCGAACAGTTCGAGTCTCCTGATTCAGAAGGGGCCTGTGCTGGAGAATCCCCGAGCGAAACACTGCCTACGATGTACGATTTGCCCAGTGAGAACCCAGAGGAGCCAGGTTTGCCTGATGAGTTTCATATTCTGCAACCACAATTGCTCAGTCGTACCCTTGAGTTGAGCAATTACTCTGGTGACAATTATTTTACTGCCTCTGACCTCAATCTCTACTATGATGTTAACCATCTTCTTTGGTATAAGCGTCCCGACTGGTTTCTAGCAGTCGATGTACCTCGGTTGTATGATGGTAAAGACTTGCGGCGGAGTTATGTTGTTTGGCAGGAAGGCAAAAGTCCGTATGTGGCGATCGAATTTTTGTCTCCAGGTACGGAAGTCGAAGATTTGGGACGTTTCCATGATGAAACTTCTCAGGTAGCAAATGCAGCATCAGCAAAACAAACTGCAACCAAACCCCCTGCCAAGCTAGAGGTGTACGAGAGATATTTGCAGGTTCCTCACTACTTTGTCTATAGCCGCTACACTCAAAAGTTGCGCTATTTTAAGCTAGAGTTCGGACAATATCAGGAACAATCCCTTAACCCAGAAAACCCAATTGCTTGGTTAGCCGATTTAGAGATTGGTTTGGGAATTTGGGAGGGAGTATTTGAAAATGTCCCTGGTTATTGGTTACGCTGGTGCGATAGTGCTGGTAACTGGTTGTTAACTGATACAGAGCAATCCCAGCAACAAGTAGCACAGGAGCGAGCTGCCAAGGAACAAGAGCGAGCTGCTAAGGAGCAGGAGCGAGCTGCCAAGGAGCAGGAGCGAGCTGCCAAGGAGCAGGAGCGAGCTGCCAAGGAGCAGGAGCGAGCTGCCAAGGAACAAGCTGAAGCTCAATTAATGCAAGCTGCCAAAAATCTATTGGAAACAGGCATGGAAATTGAAGGGGTTGCTCAATTGTTGGGATTATCCCAAGAGCAGATAAAACTCTTAACTGGAACTTAGACTAGTACCGCTGTGCGGAATTTTTGCATTCAAAATTTAAAATTCAAATAGATTTAGGAATTATAAATTTGAGTAATAACAAAACTTGGTTTGGGATTATCGGTGGTATGGGGACTGCTGCGGGTCTCCTGTTTGAGCAAATACTCTTTAAAGTCTGTAATGAGAGAGGAGTAACTGGGGATCAAAATTATCCACAATGGATTTACTTCAATGCAACTCAAGTGCCTGATAGAACTCTCGCGATTAAGAAGGAAGGACCTAGTTCAACTCCCCATCTAGTAAAAGTTTTTGAGAAGGCCAAGGCTACAGGAGTTTCTGCTGTGGTAGTAACTTGCAATACTGCCCACTACTTCTACGAAGAAGTCTACAGCAAAGTTCCCATCCCCTGGATACATTTGCAGAAGGAAACGGCGAGATACATCACCAATACTTTTAGTGCAAACAAAATTGGCATTTTGGCTACTGAAGGTACTATTCGTACCAAACTATATCATCGTGCATTGGAGCCCAAGGGACTTTTGGCAATAGAGCCTGATTTTGAATCAACTCTCCAGCACGATATCATGAATGCTATCTATCATCCCGATTTTGGCATAAAGTATACAGGCAATAAAGTCAGCAAATCAGCTAAAGAAATTCTTTACGCAGCTGTTAAGGAGCTTGATACTCAAGTTGTTGTTGCCGGTTGCACAGAAATCTCAGTAGCTTTTGCCACTATGGAGCTACCAGTTCCTTGGGTTGATCCCCTCAAAATTGCAGCACAAGTATTGTTTGATTTATCTGTGGGTAAACGGAATATTGCTTCTCTTTGAACTACGCTGAAAATACCTAACACCCATTGGTAACAAGTTAAGGTAAAAATGTTGTTGTCAAGGGAGCTGGGGAAGCTGAGGGAGCTGGGGGAGCTGAGGGAGCTGGGGGAGCTGAGGAAGCTGAGGAAGAAGAATACAATTTTTCTAACCTCTTGAGTATTTCCATATATAGGGTTTGCGGAATAAGTAGTCAGGAGTCAGGAGTCAGGAGTCAGGAGAATAGGAGTTTAGGAGTTTAGAATAGTCTTTAAAGGGGATTATGGGTTAAGAAGATGCAAGGAAATTGCATTGATGAGCTCAATTTTCTTGCACTTTTCAAGGAAAATAAAAGCTTGAAAGCTATACCAGACTGTGCTTTCAATGATTTTTTGACCAAGCCTTGTGCAAGGAAATGGTCTATAGAAGCTTATTTTCCTTGCACCATCGTAGGGAAACACCCGCTTAAATTCAGAATATGAGGTAAAAGTAAGCAGATTTTTAAGAGCTACTTTCACTTCAATTAATTGCCTCAAAGAGTTGTGCAGCAAGCGATAGTACACTCTTTACTTATTACTTATTACTTATTACTTATTACTTCAAAACCAGAAAATTACGACTTTTTCAGCAAACCCTATATAGTGTTTTTTGAGCCTTCAAGCTCCATATATGGGAGTTGACAAAATGCACTACCGTTTAACTTGTCACCATTGCCTAACACCTAACACCTAACACCTAACACCTTCCTACTGCGCTGGTAAAGTCCACCAAGCTAGTCCATAGGGTTGGGATGGTTCATTTACCTTGCGGTGATACTGGACTCTAATTTTATAGCGACCAGATTTAGGGACTTGGCAGAAAATATGTTCTACACTATCAACACGGCTGATAGAAGCACAGATACTTTTGCTAATATCGTTTTCGTCCACTGGCATCAGAAACAGATCCAGATTATTCAAACCGCGATCGCGAAAATCTTCTCCGATATCATAGACCTTATTATTATTGGTATCTTCCAGCTCCACCATACGATCCCAAGCTAGGGTAAGAGCAACAAAACTATCTTGAAGTAAGGGTTGTGCTAAGACATAGTCTTGGGAGGATGATTCCTCTACAGTTCGATAATCCCAACCCACTGGGGGTACTACTGCCGTTGGACTCCATTGACCGGGGCTAAATTGCTGGTAAGCTCGAAAGGCATTGAGATGTCCTGTACCCATCTGCATATCTAGGGGAATGCTATCGTCTTTGTAGGCATCGGAGTCTAGCCAGTTGCGGCTATCCTTAGCCTCTATAGTGCGGCTCATGTCTAAGTACAAACCATCACCCTGATCTTGGATTTTATCAGCAGAGTTGAGTAACACAGCTTTCATGACTTCATGCCTTCGGGAGTCTAGACTCCAGTTAAGCTGAGAAGGTAGAAGTTGGGCATTATCCAACAGAGTATCCCGCAAAGTGCGATCGCCATATTCTTGAAGCAGTGCTACTGAAGCAGTAATGTGAGGAGCCGCAAAACTGGTTCCACTCACCTCAACTACCTTGCCTTCGAGATCATAGACAGAGATATTGCTGCCGGGAGCCACTAGACTAATGGCGCGGCGAGGACCTACATTGATTTCCTGGTTAATGAGACGTCTGCCAATCCCTAAAGGTGCTGCACTTAAGTTCGCAAAGTCTACCTTAGTAAAAATTCCTTCTCTTTGGGTTGAATAGGCAGCAGTGATGCCATTAAAGTGATCTGTGGGGATCGGAATACCACCGCTACCTTGGTTACCAGCAATCACATAAATAACATTGTGAACTCTGGCTGACCAATCAATACATTGAGTCAACAGAGCATTGCCATCCAAAAGTGACTCACTCCTAGAATCCCGCTGCAGGGATTCCCCAAAGCTAAAGTTAATGGCTCTAACATCTCCTCCATTTTGCTGAGCTACATGTTGAGCAGAGAGACATTCTTCTGGTTGTCCACTCTTTAAAGGGGAACCCACTGCTGAAGCATAGAGCCTTGCTCCTGGTGCAACTCCCTTCAAGGTTTTGTCTGCGCTAACCATTACCCCTGCAACCATTGCCGCATGGGGATCAACATCAATATCAGCTTTAGCAGCGGTATCTCGATAGAACACCTGCGCTGGAGCCAGCTTTTGATTCCAGGAAATCGCCTTATCAATACCAAAGAATGAAGGCCTGCCAATTTCCACCTGACCGATAGCAATTTTACGACCAATCAAATCATAGGGGTTTTGGTGTAACTGGTTGGCATTAATCCCTGCTTCTCCTACCGAATCATCTAATGCTTGAGCTGGTGCAATCAACCATGAGGCGCTCAAACCCCAAACTAGCCATGAGATTTTTTTTCCTATCTGCCGCTGAGTCAATGAATTTTCTCCCAACCATTGTCAAATCGATGATTGTTACTGGGGATTGACAGCTTAGCCTGAGAGTACATTCTACTGTTCAGAAGTGGTTTTACTGCTAAGGCACTATGAGAGCGTAGAAATGGTATAGACTCTAATGAGCGTCAAGCTTATCCCAGTAGGCTTCATCAAAATTCTTATTCTATGCTAGCTAATATCTTTTGACCTTGAACAGTTACAATAACAATCGCTCAATGTTACCATCTACTACGAGAACAGAAGAGCTAATTAATTTTTCTTCAAAAATTTATCAATAGGATTGACGTTAATGGCTAAAGGAAAAGCTGATTTAAAAAAAATAACCAAACAAGATGAAGATTATTCTCGCTGGTATCTAGATATTGTTGAAAGAGCTAAATTAGCAGAAGAATCTGGTGTTCGTGGTTGCATGATTATCAGACCAGAAGGATTTGCAATTTGGGAAAAGATGCAGCAAATCTTAGATCAGATGTTTAAAGATACTGGACATGCTAATGCTTATTTCCCTCTATTTATCCCTGTAAGCTATTTTTCTAAGGAAGCCAAGCATGTTTCTGGATTTGCCAAAGAATGTGCTGTTGTTACTCATCATCGGTTAACAACCAAAAAATCAGGTGAGATTACGGTAGATCCTGATGCAGAATTAGGAGAGCCTCTTGTTGTTAGACCAACCAGTGAGACGATTATTTGGTCAGCTTACCGCAAGTGGATTCAAAGTTATCGGGATTTACCTATCCTTTTAAACCAATGGGTCAACGTTTGTCGTTGGGAACTCAGAACCAGACCTTTTTTACGAACCACAGAGTTTCTCTGGCAAGAGGGACATACAGCTCATGCTACTGCTGATGAAGCTGAAGCTGAATCTCGACAAATGCTTGAGGTTTACAAAACTTTTGTTGAAGAGTATTTAGCCATACCTGTGCTTGCAGGTCGTAAAACTGAAAATGAGAAGTTTCCTGGTGCTGAACATACTTATACCATTGAAACTATGACCCAAGACAAGCGAGCAATACAAGTTGCTACCAGTCATAACTTGGGAACTACTTTCTCTAAAGCTTTTGATGTTACCTATTTATCTGCTGAAGGAACTCAAGAGTATCCTTTTGCTACCAGTTGGGGAATCACAACAAGATTAATTGGAACCTTAGTTATGGTTCATTCAGATAATCAAGGCTTTGTCTGTCCTCCTCGTATTGCTCCTTTACAAGTCATTGGTGTGCCAATTTACCGTAAAGATGCAGAAAAGGAGGAGGTACTGGCGCGATTTCAGGAATTACAGGAAAATTTTAAAATTTTAAACATCTTTTCATTTAAAGTTGATACTCGAGAAAACTTAAATCCAGGCTTTAAGTTTAACGATTGGGAACTAAAAGGGATTCCTTTACGCCTTGAAATTGGACCAAGAGACTTAAAACAAGGAAAAGCTGTATTAGTCCGTCGCGATACTGGCGAAAAAGTTATTGTTGAGCAAAGTGATTTGGTATCTAAAATTCCAACTCTACTACATGAGATTCAGAGTAGCCTTTTCCAAAAAGCTCAAGAGTTTCAGGCTCAGAATACTTACTCTGTGTCAAGCTATGAAGAATTTAAGGTAAGTATTGAGAAAAATTTAGGATTTTACCTAGCTTATTTTGATGGCAGTCCTGAAGATGAAGAAGTAATTCAAGAAGAAACTAAAGCAACGGGTCGTTGCATTCCTTTGACAGAAGAAAGTGAGACGGGTAAATGTTTTTATACTGGTAGGGAGACCCGTAATAAAGTCATCTTTGCCAGAGCCTACTAAAAAAGGGTGGGAGAGCTTGTTTGAGTAATGAGTAATGAGTAATGAGTAATGAGTAATGAGTAATGAGTAATGAGTGAAGAAACTTTTGTCAAATCCTCTTCCCTTCTGTTCCCCTCCTTGGAGGGGTTAGGGGTGGGTTCTGCCTTGGAGCCTTATTTCTGGAAAGCCACTATAAATTTCACCTCACCCGGGAGATAGGGAAACAAAGGAAAACTAATGATTTGAGAGGATACTTCGCTAGAAATGCCTTCCCTAATTTCGCTCATCCCCTGCACCATGAATAAGGTAACTATTTTTTTGGAGAATTATTAAGATTTTTGTTAAGATAGATGAATATAATTAAAAAAGATGTAGGAGAACCTCGCCACTTATGACCAAAACACAATCTCAAAAACCGATAGTTATTGCACCTTCTATCCTATCGGCAGACTTTAGCCGACTAGGAGCAGAAATTGAGGCAGTGGATGCCGCTGGTGCTGACTGGATTCATGTTGATGTGATGGATGGTCGATTTGTCCCTAACATTACCATTGGTCCTCTGATTGTTGACGCGATTCGTCCTGTTACCAAAAAGCCTCTGGATGTTCACCTGATGATTGTGGAACCAGAGAAGTACGTAGAAGGCTTTGCTAAGGCAGGAGCGGATATTATTTCTGTTCATGCTGAACATAATGCTTCCCCCCACCTGCACCGTACTCTCTGTCAGATTAGAGAATTGGGTAAACAAGCGGGAGTAGTGCTCAACCCTTCGACACCTCTAGATTTGATTGAGTATGTCTTAGAAGTCTGTGATTTGGTGCTGATTATGAGCGTTAATCCAGGCTTTGGTGGCCAAAGCTTTATCCCAGCTGTGGTACCCAAAATCCGCAAGTTGCGTCAGATGTGTGATGAGCGGGGTCTTGATCCTTGGATTGAAGTGGATGGCGGCTTGAAAGGGAACAACACCTGGCAGGTTTTGGAAGCAGGAGCCAATGCTATTGTTGCTGGTTCTGCCGTATTCAAGGCACCAGATTATGCAGAAGCTATTAATGGTATTCGCAACAGTAAGTGTCCTGAACGAGAACTAGTTACAGCTTAAATTAAAAAAAAGCGACGGGGAAGCTAATTGCTTGTATTGGTTGGAGAAAATATCAACCCGTCGCTTTGTTATCAATGGATAATGGATAATGGATAATGGATAATGGATAATTGATAATTGATAATTGATAATTGATAATTGATAATTAATAAGTTTGGTGTAAGATCTCTTCGCTTACGAAAAAATAAAAAAAGATTTTCCTTGATTTCAATATACTTAGCACCTAACTTATGCGTGTAGTCGTCCAGCGAGTCCAATCCTCTCAAGTCAAAGTTGATGGTGTTGTAGTAGGCAAAATTGGTCAAGGGTTAAATCTGTTGGTAGGTATTGCTGATACTGATACGGAAGCAGAACTTGACTGGATGGTACGAAAATGTCTAGATTTACGGTTATTTCCAGACAATAATGGTGGTAGCGATCGCTGGGAAAAGTCGGTACAAGAGATTGGAGGAGAACTGCTAGTAGTTAGTCAGTTTACCCTTTACGGTGATTGTCGCAAAGGACGCCGTCCCTCTTTCTCTCGTTCCGCTGCTCCAGAATCGGCACTCAAGTTGTATGAAAAATTTGTTGAGAAGTTGCGGCAGAGTGGCTTGCGGGTGGAAACGGGTAAGTTTGGCGCGATGATGGAAGTTTCTATTGAAAATGATGGACCTGTGACGCTATTGCTGGAGAAGTAGTCATATCAAGTTCCAATCAACAACTATAATAAGCTCTAATGCAAGTTTACAGAATTTAGCGCAAAGCCCACGCTTTTTAAAGGTGGGATGTAGCGCAAGGCACTTTTAAGTGCCGTTTAAAAAATGTACTCCCGATAGTTAGAAGTGCTGTATAATCTACTAGGAGGTGATGAGAATGACCTTTACACTCACCTATGAATTTAAACTCAAACCTACTGCTCACCAAAAAGAAATATTTCAACAGTGGTTAGAAACCAACCGCCAAGTATATAACTATGCTTTAGGCGAGCGAAAGGACTGGTATAAGTCCCGCGCGTGTGCTCTAAATTCATGCTCTATACCTTCTCAATTTTGAATTGGATCGCCTGGTGGTGGATGCCGCTCTATTTCTAGATCAGCAACGCGAATATTGATAATCCGCAATCTGTTACACGCCAGAGTTGCTACGGTAGCTCTTCCTGTTGGTGTCAAACCAATAATTGAGAGTCTATCCGCAGACCAAATAAAATGTTCTTTCCAGATATCTAAGCGGGGATTAAACAAAGCTACTTCTAAACCTGATAGCTCATCTATCGCCATCATTTTATTAGACTTCCGGCGATTACAGTGAAAACAAGCTAAAGCTAAGTTATCCAGAGAATTAGAGCCACTCTGAGTTATCGGAATAACGTGATCAACTGTAAAGCTGACATATTGCCATTGTTCTGAGGCATGGCAATATTCACACAAGTAATTGGCACGTTGGCGTACTTGATTGCGAATTGCTTCAGACAAATAACGACTAGTAGACACACCAATAATTCAAGTTAATTTTGATTCAAGTAAATATTTCTGACAAGACGATTAACCAAGCTGAGATAATCATCTAATTCTTCATATTCATTCAATTCTTTTGCTTCTTCAGGATTGAGAAGAGATTTTTTTTCTTTTTCAAGTAATATTTCAATTCTAGTATGTACTTTTTCAGAAGCACGAAAAATCGGAATGCCTTCTGCTAATTCGATACAGATAGATCCTTCTTGGGGAAGAGTCTTGGGTAGAGAATGTATATTTAAAGGAAGATGAGTTGTCATACAATTTGAGTTTTCATTAAATACTTAGACTGAAATGGTAAATGATTGATTATTTATGCCTACCTACTTATCCAATGGGCTTTTATTAAATTTTTTTGATAACAGATCAGCAATTGGATTCAATTTGTGGGGTCTTGGCGATCGCTTGCCAGTCCAAACCCAATTTGTCACACAATTCAACAAAATTCAGATAATCTACAGGTCTACCATTAAGAAAACTCTTGATAGTGGAGAGAGATAGTCCTACATCTACAGTTAAAGCCTTCTGGCTAGGATAGCGATTACGCTTGACGGCTAACTTGACTTGTTGAATACACTCTGGAGCAACTCTAAGCGATCGCGACATCACTCCTCATCGAAAAGTTTCCTTGATTTTAGCCTTCTTTCCCTTCTGCCCTCTAATCTGAAAATAGACACGGGGACACGGAGACGCGAGGACACGGAGACACCAGAGTTTTCATCCTTCGTTGTGAACGCAAGTTCATGGGAGTCTGACAAAAAGAGGTATAGGGAGTAGGGAGCAGAGAATATCAACATATTTCTTCATCTCTTCCAGGAAAAAAATGTTTGGGTTTCTTAACATTTGTCTTTTTTTGAGGAAAAACTGTAAAATTGGATACAGAAAGATATGCGAAGCTTACAAATGCAATCGGATATCTATTCAGAGTCAGATCACCTGAGACAAAGAAAGTTAAGTATACATGCCTAGAGCTAGTCATGCTGAAACTTTTTTTTGTCTCTCTTAACTGAAAAACCAACTTTTGTCGGAAAGTACATTGGAGAGGCAATAAAGATGAAACTCTTGTATCGGGGTGTTAGCTACGAAGAGCAACCATCAACGCTAGAAGTAAGTGAAGGCGAGATTGGTGGCAGATACCGGGGTCAAATTTGGAAAATTCACCGTCCGAAGCAGAGCTTGAGGCGTTCAGCTGCCAAAGAAATGATCTATCGCGGTATTACCTACAGAATTTAGTTGAACAATTGTTCAACTAATGACTGATTAACAAATCGCTACGACTTGACCTAAGACCACTTTCAAACATCCTAATTGAGGAGATAACATCATGAAACTAACTTATCGCGGTATCAAGTACGAGACAGAACCAACAACATTAGAAATAAGAGAAGGTGAAATTGGTGGTAGTTATCGAGGTGTACCTTGGAGATTTCATCATCTCAGGCATATTCCTGAAACTTTACCAATAGAGAATCTGAGATGGCGTGGAATATCCTACAGTACTGGTAAAATCCAAATCGCCCAACCGAGCACAACCCCTGAACCTGTTGGCGCTACCCTCAGTCAAAGTTGGCTATTCCGTAAGGATCGTCAACAAGTCTTGGATAAGGCAATGAAAGCTCACTTGTCTAGTATCCGTCGCAGTTTAGAACATCGGATGCAAGTAGCTAAAGCAACAGGGGATGAAAGATTATTGGAACTTTTGGAGGAAGAACAGATGACGTTTTCTGGTCAATAGCTATAAGGCAGTAAATTTCCTGTTTTTAAGCTAATCCCACACACTTTAGTCGTGGGATTTATCAAGATATCTTCACTTCTGTTCGTTCCGCAATCTTGCCAGCCAACCTCTGAAAATCTCCATACACCTTTTTGGCAGCAGTGGCATGAGCACCAAGAGCTCCATCAGCAGGTTTCAAGTAAAACATCGGTTTACGTGCTTCCTGAGCCATTCGCATCAAACTATGGTAGTTTTTGACCAAAGCTAAACAATGAGGATCATTTGCGACAGACAGATGATTATCTCCAGGTTGAGCTAATACAGCCTCTCGGTAAACATTGGGAATCGTGGCAATCGAAGGGTTGTAAGCCTTCACTAGACGGTCTAATCTTACTGAGTGGTGTAAGACAACGTAACCAATTGGCTGTATCTGTCCCTGAGGTAATTCCAGATCATCCGCAGGATTCTTATGCAGTCTATCTTTCCAGTTTTTTCGCCAGCGTCGCAATGTCGGACCAAGGTTCCGTAGACCTTGCAAAGAAAACAAATCTGGTGAAAGTGGCATGACAACGTAATCTGCGGCAATTAGTGCTGCACGGTTAATGGCTCCTAAGTTAGGACCTAAATCCACCAATATGAGATCCGCTTGGTGGACTACGGCTGTTTTTTGCATCACTCTCCAAAAAGCAGATATAACCCGAAAGGCACGTTCATCACCATCCATGCATTTAGGCCATACTTCTGAGAGTTGATCCTCAAAACCCGAAAGCGATAAATCTCCCACTAAAAGTGCCAGGTTTCCGTATGAACATAAGTCTTCAATATATTCTAGGTGTGGATCAGCAAGATCACCAATGCCTTTGATTAAGGGTTGTACACAACCAAAGATAGTATTGGGACGATTGCCATCGAGCCATAGTTCTTCTAAGCGATCTTCGTTAAGAAAAGCAGCCGTGAGGTTTGCTTGGGGGTCTAAATCAGCTGCAACCACACGAAAACCCAGCTCATTGTACATCCACGCCAGGTGATAAATTAAGGAGGTTTTGCCAACTCTTCCCTTGTTGTTGAAAAAAGCGATAATCTTAGTATTCATGACCTTTTCCTGACAATAGCCAGTACATGAGTGTCCTCCACTACCAACTCTAGAGGCGGATTGCCATTCTTCTGAAGTTGTTGTCGTGCTAGTTGAATGCCTACTCCAAATCGCTGGGCATAGCCCAAGTTTTTCATAACTTCAGCTAGATGGGGATTGCGATAGTCTGTTATTCCGGGTTGACCAAAGTTTAGCTTATTTACCTGACCGAAGGGACCACCAGGATTTTGAATTTCTATGCGATCATTAAACCAGGTAATTCTTACTGGTGCATTGGTTGTTTCGTAATCGCGATGCATGACAGCGTTTCTCGTCAGTTGTTGCAGAGCAACTATTGGATAATCAGGTTGTTGCAACTCAACTGGCTGGGTGGTTAGATCTGATGCGATCGCAATATTGACTTGAAGTGTTTCATCGAGTAGCCTTAGCAAATCTGGCAGTAGACCATCAATTTCTTTTTGATCTTTAATGGGGTCAGTTAATTCTGTTCCTTCAATACGTAGGAATTGAATATAGGCACCAGGAACGAATTGTCTGGGGTCATTACCGATCACCAATACACCCAGTATTGTAGGTTTCAGTGGCGGTTCGACTGAAGCAAACCGCATGGATGTGAGTTGTTGCTCAGGAGAACGTTGATTCTCTTCTAGGATTTCGATAGCCAAGGATGAAGGCAGATAAACTCGACGAAACACTTCTAAATCCAGATCATTTAAACTAGCAGATACTAGAGGTTTAAGGTCGAAAGGTAAGTCCTTTGCTCTTCGTTTTTCAGCTAAACGATTCTCTTCTTGTTGCGTCGCAGTGGCTTTACGGGGACCAACACGCACCCAAACACGTCCATTGAAGCGCACAGGGGGAGCATCTGATGGTTCCACGACTATAACTGCTAGTTGACATCCACTGATAGTGCGTTTCTGGACAATCATTGATGGGAAAGGCAATATATTGCCATCTGAGCGTATATCTGAGAGGGTACGTAAATCTTTATCGGTTATGGGAAAATTAGCACAACTACCGTCATCGTTAACACCGATAAAGAGGACTCCTGGTTTTTGGTGGTTAGCTAAATCATTGGCAAAAGCACAAACAGCCTGACGCATGGCATTGCGATCAGCTATTGAAGCCTTTCGTTCTACACGATCTGATTCAAGGTCCCTTAGGAGAGCTTCTAACTCTTCATTATTCATAGTCCCTACTGCTACAAAGAACCTTTAGCACCATCACGAATATAATTTATAGTCAAGCCCAAAACATTATTGTACATATTGTAGGGGCGGGTTCACCCGAAACTTGGATACTCAACGATAATTTTGCTAAACCCGCCCCGGTCAACGAAACCAATTATAATGCGTCAAACTGGGGCGGGTTTACCTGATTGGTTGGTTGGTTTCCTTAATTGGTTGGTGAACCCGCCCCTACCGCAATTGATATTGTCTGTTTTGGGCATCTAATTCGCATTATGCGTAAATTCTAAATTCCCCATTCCCTTCTTCGTTGACTTTGCTATTATTTTTTGGTATTCTTTGAAAATGGAAAAATGTGCGCACATATATATCACTACGCAATTCGGTTAAGAACTTAAGGAAATTTACCACAGAGGCACAGAGGAACACAGAGAGAAAATAAGGCTCGCTAGAGAAAGAACAAAAGAGAGAAGAGGGTTAGAGAGCTAAAGTGCACAGAGCAAAAAGAATTTAAGCAGCAGGACAGACAACCCGACAGCCGATGACGAGATCCCTGTTGTCCGGCTCGCTGTTGTAACGAGAGGCACTACGACAAGTCCCAGGATGGTTGTACCACGAACCCCCGCGCAGCATCCGAGAACGATTATCATTATCATCTTCTAGCCAAGCACTCCCATCCTTTGGCGCTCCTTGGTAATTGTTATGCCAATGATCCTCGCACCATTCCCAGACATTACCATGTAGGTCGTATAAACCAAAGGCGTTGGCTACTTGAAAACTACCTATTTGGGTAGTCTTATTGCGAAACTTTCCTTGGGGACCAGAACCGTAGGTAGAGTCACCGTAGTAGTTAGCAAAATCAGTGGTAATTGTCTCTCCAAAATGGAAAGGAGTAGTAGTGCCAGCACGACAGGCGTATTCCCATTCTGCCTCACTAGGTAACCGGTAGGTACGTCCAGTTTCTCTTGAGAGTCTCGCACAGAACTCTTGACTGTCATACCATGATATCTTCTCTACTGGTAAATTATCACCTTTGAACCTAGATGGATCAGCATTCAAATCGCGATTAACTTTATCCAAGGCGGCTACGGCTCTCCACTGTGCCTGAGTGACAGTAAACTTACCCAGATAGAAAGGTTTGATAGTGACTGGGTGCTGGGGACTTTCGTCATCATCTCGCTCCTTCTCAGTAGCTGGGGAACCCATTTCAAAGGAACCACCAGGAATTGCCACTATCTCTAGCATGATCCCATTACCCAAGTCTTCGGCAAAGAATTTAGCTTGGCGAGGGTTGCGACTATTTTCCTTACCTTGGGAGTCTACTGTTACTACTTCAAAGTCAAAGGATTGAAGTTCCTTACCGGAAGGAGGTGGTGGTAAATTGTTCCAATCTATCCCAGTTCGAGAGGAGGTGAGGGTGCGATAGACAATTACCCCTCCCACTAAGCCAACACTACCTAAACCAGCAACCTTAATTAATTGCCTTCTTGTCAATCCACCAGTAGCAGTTCTCGAACTGGCAGATTTTCCTGACGGCTGTGGTGGAGACGGGGGAACAGGCTTCCCTGGTGATATTGGCACTGTAGCTGCCATCTGAGTAGTTTTTCGAGACTGTCGTGGCGGATTGAGTATGCGGTCAATCTCTGCCAACCGTTGTAAAATTACCTGAGTATCCGCCGGACGCTCCTCAGCAGAACGCATCATTAGCTCATCGATAAAATCTGCCAACTCAGGCACAAGATTAGGAGCCTGAGTGCGCCAGTTTAACTTATCTTTGAGGGGGTCATAAATTGCTGGATCAATCGGTTGCTTACCTGTCAGCAGAAAGACAAAGGTACGTCCTAAAGCAAAGAAATCCGACTGCGGTACTGCTTGATAATTCAGTTGTTCTGGGGGTGTGTAGCCAAAGGAAGCAATCCCTGTAACTTGTCCTTTGGCTTGTTTAGCCTTGTAGGTAGCAGTAACTTCCCTCACTGTACCAAAATCAATCAACACCAACTGCCCATCTGGTCTCAGGATAATATTCGACGGCTTGATATCCCGATGGAAAAACTGCTGTTGATGCACTTCATCGAGAATCTGAGCCAACTGTAAGAGCCATTTTAGAGCTGAGTGCTGATCAATCGGCTGATATTGCCGCTGTTTCTGATACTCCTCCAAATCCAACCCTTCAATCCTCTCCATCACCAGACAGTGCAGGGGTTGCTGGCTATTTCTCGGTAGGAAGGTAAAATATCTATCTCCTTTGGGAATCCCCGGATGATCCAACTGTTGAAGAACCCGCGCTTCTTGCTGAAATAAGTCAATGGCTTTGGGTTGATCGTTAATCAGGACTTTGAGTACTTTAGTCCTACTATCCTGACTCACTTCATAAGTCCTACCAAACCCCCCTTTCCCACTGAGTAATCGACTCACCCGATATTCTCTTACCAGCAGCAATTCTGAACCACAGGCTTGGCAAAAGAGGAGATTATCGGGATTTTCGGGATGAGGACAGTTAGGGTTAATACAGTGGCTCATCGGTTGAGCTGATTAGTAGCTTTGTTGAATTATAGCTTGATGAAGAAAGGTGTTAGGTTTGTAGGGGCGTATTGCATACGCCCAATGCAATACGCTGCATACGCCCAATGCAATAAGCACCTACACAGAATTAATTACCTACTCTCAATCTCCGTAACCCTTGCATAGTCAGGGTTTGACTTTTGTCAAATGTGCAATCAATTTTGTGTGCCTGCTTACTTGCTTATTTTTTGTAATGATGAGTAGAGAATATTCCTTACATGAATTACCAAGTCATCATCAAAAAATACTGCTGCTATGCTAGAGTCTTATCGCCAACACGTCGCTGAACGAGCTGCCTTGGGTATTTCTCCCCTACCCCTAAATGCCCAGCAGACAACCGAATTGTGTGAACTACTGAAAAATCCCCCAGCAGGTGAAGAAGAAACCTTAATCGAACTGTTGCGCGATCGCGTCCCACCCGGGGTAGATGAAGCAGCTTATATTAAAGCTGGGTTTTTAACTGCGATCGCTAAAGGAGAAGTTACTAGTCCCTTGCTGGTTCCTCAAGGTGCTATAGATTTATTAGGAACCATGATTGGAGGGTATAATGTCCAATCTCTGGTTGAACTGCTCAAATCTCAGGAGCAACCTTTAGCTGCAGCAGCGGCAAATGCTCTGAGTAAAACCCTCCTAGTATTTGATGCTTTTAACGATGTCCTTGCCTTATCGGATATCAATTCTTATGCTAAGCAGGTAATCGATGCTTGGGCTAATGCCGCTTGGTTCATCAGTCGTCCCAGGTTAGCGGAAGCAATTACTGTTACAGTGTTCAAGGTTCCGGGAGAGACAAATACAGATGATTTATCCCCCGCACCTCAGGCTACCACTCGCCCAGATATTCCCTTACACGCTACAGTCATGCTGGAATCTCGGATGCCAGGAGCATTGGCAACTATTGCCAAGCTCAAAGAACAAGGATACCCTGTGGCTTATGTTGGTGATGTTGTAGGTACTGGTTCATCTCGCAAATCAGCAATCAATTCCTTACTTTGGCATATTGGTGAAGATATCCCCTTTGTTCCCAATAAGCGGGCAGGGGGATATATTCTAGGAAGTGCGATCGCGCCGATCTTTTTCAACACTGCTGAAGACTCTGGTGCTTTGCCCATCGAATGTGATGTCACTAAGATGGAAACTGGTATGGTGATTACCATCCATCCTTATAAAGGTGAAATCACCAATGAAGGGGGAGAAGTCATTTCTACTTTTAACCTCAAACCCAATACGATTTTGGATGAAGTTCGTTCAGGTGGACGTATTCCTTTATTAATTGGACGTTCCCTGACTGATAAAACCCGGGAAGCTTTGGGTTTAGAACCTAGTCAACTGTTCATCCGTCCCCAAATACCAGAAGATACGGGCAAAGGTTTCACTGTAGCACAAAAAATGGTCGGCAAAGCCTGCGGTTTACCGGGTGTCCGTCCTGGTACTTCCTGCGAACCGATTATGACTACCGTTGGTTCTCAGGATACCACCGGTCCGATGACCCGTGATGAACTCAAGGAACTCGCCTGTCTTGGTTTTAGTGCAGACTTGGTGATGCAGAGTTTCTGTCACACAGCAGCGTACCCCAAGCCAGTTGATATCAATACCCATCAAAATTTACCGGATTTCTTCGCAACTCGTGGTGGTGTTGCTTTGCGTCCTGGGGATGGTATTATCCATTCTTGGTTAAACCGGATGTTACTCCCCGATACCGTAGGTACTGGTGGTGACTCCCATACCCGCTTTCCTCTAGGAATATCTTTCCCCGCAGGTTCTGGGTTGGTGGCATTTGCGGCAGCGCTGGGGGTAATGCCACTGGATATGCCAGAATCAGTGTTAGTGCGCTTCAAGGGAGAGTTGCAACCAGGGGTAACCTTACGAGATATCGTTAATGCTATTCCCTATGTGGCAATTCAACAAGGCAAGCTAACTGTTGCCAAAGAGAATAAGAAAAACCTCTTCTCCGGACGAATTATGGAGATGGAAGGTTTGCCGGATTTGAAGGTAGAACAAGCCTTTGAACTCACCGATGCTACAGCTGAAAGGTCTTGTGCTGGTTCCACAATTAAGCTAAGTGTAGATACAGTTTCAGAGTATTTCCGCTCCAATGTAGCCTTGTTGAAAAATATGGTAGCGCGAGGTTATCAAGATGCACGTACTATGATGCGTCGTGTAGCCAAGCTGGAGGAATGGTTAGCAAATCCTCAGTTAATGTCTGCTGATAAGGATGCCGAATATGCAGACATTATTGAAGTAGATTTGAACCAAATCACTGAACCAATTGTGGCTGCACCGAATGACCCGGATAATGTTAAGTTAATGTCCGAATGTGCAGGGGACAAAATTGATGAAGTGTTCATCGGTTCTTGCATGACTAATATCGGACATTATCGGGCTGCTGCCAAAGTATTAGAAGGTGCAGGAACGGTAAAAGTACGTCTGTGGATTTGTCCTCCTACCCGGATGGATGAGAAGCAATTACGGGAAGAAGGTATGTACGGCACATTTGCCGCTGCTGGTGCACGAACTGAAATGCCGGGATGTTCCCTCTGTATGGGGAATCAGGCGCGAGTTGAAGATGGTGCGACAGTATTTTCTACTTCTACTCGTAACTTCAACAACCGTATGGGGAAAGGGGCACAAGTGTATCTTGGTTCAGCGGAATTAGCCGCAGTTTGTGCACTGCTAGGAAGGATTCCGACAGTTGAAGAATACCAGTCAATTGTAGCTGAGAAAATTAATCCGTTTGCTGGAGATTTGTATCAGTATTTGAATTTCGATCAAATTGTTGGGTTTGAGGATGAAGGAAGGGTGATTCCGTTGGAGGAAATGCCCAAGATTGAGGATATTTTGGGGATGCCTGTAGGGGCAAATCCGTAATTATTTAGGGCTTGCTGAAAAAGTCGATTGATTCGGGTTTTGAAGTAATGAGTAATGAGTAATGAGTAATGAGTAATGAGTGATGAGTAATGAGTGAATTACCCCTCGATTAGCTCCCAGATTTTTTCAATTGTGCAAGCTTTTTGAGCCAAAAGGTATAATTTACTTGCACTTTCATGGGAAATCCCTGGGTAACCTTGGGGAATACAAGTGCTCAAAACGAGGATAAATGCTTCATTCCTTCTTACTTGTTACTTTTTACTTGTTACTTGTTACTTATTCAGCAAACCCTATTTAAAAGACACTGTTGCTCAAAGAGATCAGCCTCGCGATCTCTTTGAGTTGTTCGCCCAAAAGCGCTCTGCCAATAGCGAATTACTGATTCGAGGAGGGTATCATATCACAGGTGAACGAAAAAAGGTGTGGGAGAGCTTTTTTGAGTAATGAGTAATGAGTAATGAGTAATGAGTGAAGAAACTTTTGTCAAATCCTCTTTCCTTCTACCTCCTACCTCCTCCCTCGTCTCCTGCCTCCTGCCTCATGTTTCTTCAGAGCCACTGTAAATTTCGTTCACCCTCATATCACATTCGTAATATTACGAACTATAAATGTCAGCTTCCTTCAAGCGCCGGACGACCTCTCGACGGACTTCATTAGAAACACGGTAACCCCGATCCCAACGTTCTAATTTAATATGGTCAACGTAGAACTTAATCGCAAACTCCATAGCAGAACCTTTGACATCCTCCAGTCTGATTTTGGGTTCTTTCCACAGAGATTGGGACTCTTTGAAGTTTTCTCGCAGCCATCTGAGAACACTTTTGCTATAGTCATCCAACCTGGTTTCATCTCCCCCAGGTTTAGCAACTTTTTCCAATAATTTATTCATTTTTAGCTTCAAAATATCAAGCTTAGATTCCCATTCATCCACTAAAATTTCTTGATCTTCAGTCTTTAAGTTAGGGTCTTTTAACCAGGCTTGATACCACAACCTGATTAAGTTAATTAATGTATCTTGCTCATCGGAACTTGTCACTTCTTCTAGTTGCGATTTTCCCCATTTGTTATCCTCTTCTACTATTTCTAGGCCAACTAATTCCAAAATTTGTTCGTAATCCTTTTGCACAATGGCAATTTGAGAAGGAGTTAAACCACCCTTTTCTAGAACCTTGATTGCTTCAATTAACTGCTTAAACTCCTGTTCAATTTTTTGCAGTTGGTTGTTGACATTTTTTTCTGCTAATAAACGGAGATGGCCAGCTTCTTTCTTTGATAGTTGCTCTTCCTCAACCTCTTCTAAATCCTGAAAGCTTTCTAAGCTTTGCAGTTTTTCATCAATATCCCCCAAGGTATCTGGATGGCCGAGAACTGCTTCTTTCAGGAGAGTTGTAGTACTCATTTGATCGGCATCCGCTGTAACTGCCACATTAATAGAAGTAGCGAAGTGAGGAGTCGGACGAGTAAGATTGACTATATTTATACTTCCCAAAGAAGCATTTGGCATATACACCTCGCAATCGTTATCGATCATATACAATTCAGTAACCCGCAGACCAATATTTTTGATCACGGCAATTTTGCCATTGGGCATAGAGATCACGTCTCCGAATTGAAAAGGTGTATCAATTAATAAAACTAAACCACTGAAAAAGTTGCCCAAAATATCTCTTAGGGCAAAACCTAAGACAAACGTCAATCCACCAAATGCTACCCAGAGTCCTGTTAAATCAATTCCCAGGGTTTGCAAGAAAAAGAAGGTACCAAGGAGGTAAGTTAAGGCTGGAATTAGCCTTTCCAAAATTGGCACTAAAACATCATCCCAAACTGCTTCCGTTTTCTTGGCATAGCTTCTCAAGTAGTAGACAGCTACTTGCGTAAATAACTGAGCAATTAAGTAAGTAGCAAAAACGACAATTGTTGCTGTCACTCCTCGCTGAATCCAATCGATAGTTACCGTTGCCCCCAACTCTTCCAAGGAGAGTTTTAAACCCAAAAGGATAACAATAGCAAGAATGGGACTTCGCGAAACATTCAGGATCAGCAGAGGTAGATCCGTTTGCCACTGACGAAACAACAAGCGCAGGAGGTAGAACAGGATGATGTACAGTAAGAAAGCGACAATTGCCGAGACGCTCAAGATGGTGAGAAAAGGACCGTATTCACCTCCGAAAGCAGGTAAATAGTCTAGTAGCCGATTGTTGAAACAGAAGATCGCACTCATTCGTTCATAACTCCAATATTTATTCAAAAAGCAGTTAATCACCAGAGGTATGTCGTTGTACCCAAATCGCCATTGTGTAGGGGCGGGTTTAGGGGTAATTTAAGATTGTAAACCAGTCACTTATAAGCAAAACCCGCCCTTTCCCAATACTGCTCGGATAAGCCCTAATCCCTCTTCCCCAGCTCCCTCAGCTTTTTAACCGATAATTTCTCTTAACTGAGCAGTATTGCGCCCTTTACTTGTAGTCAAGCCAGATTAAATTCATTGAGTGCTGGTAAAAAATTCTTGTTTTCATGACTAGGTCGGCTAAGTTTAATTAAGGCAAAACGCTGTGCAGAAGTCAATGATTTCCATTGGGAAGAAGTAATGGATATTCCAAACTCCTGAGCTTTGCTGTTAATGCTGGAGGGAATAGTTGTAGTATCGATCCAAGGGGGATGAGGGTCAATAGAAAGTTTAGAGGCAGGTGTGCCTGTATGTTCTACAACTAGCTGTTGTAAATATTGCTCATAAGCAGGAATTTCCTCAGCTGTGGTACAGGGCATCTCTACAAGTGTTTGACGCTCTTGCTGAGTAAACTTATGCCAGTGGGTTAGTTTGAGCTTGACACCACAAGTGTCTAATTTCATCCGCACTTGCATGGGTATACAGCGTAAGGAATTAACAAAGTCTGCTTCAAATTGGAAGAAATCAGTCATCGTTATTATCGGTTATTGATTATTTGTTAATTTTGATGTTAAATATTCGATAATTTACATTATTCTTCTAGAATTGCTTCTACGGATTATCCAGTAACTAAATGACAGAGCGATAATAGTGAACGCTAAGCCCATTACCTGTAATCCTGTAGTTTTTGAGAGGTCAAGAATAATAATTTTACGCGCTACTGCAATTAAAGACGTACCGATAACTAACTCAACTTGAATAACATGCTTACGTAGATAAGCAGTAATATTTTCTAAGATTTCCAGGGCAATCAGAATATTTAAAAATAGACCAAAAATATTCAATAGGCGTTTGGTAAAGAAACCTGATGGCTCACCAAATAATTGTTGAGAGAGTACTAAAATTAAGTCATAAAGTGCAACCAGGATGATCACTACCATTACTACCGACAGGACTTTGGAGACAAATCCCTCGACTTGGTCTATCCCACTTAAAAAACTCTTGTCTCTACAAGAGTTTCTGAATAGAATCAAAAATTTTTTCAACTGCTGCATTGTTTTGTAGATTCCAGCTGCCAAAACAATATTACCATTGGGACAACTCTTTGAGAGAGGAAGAAAATTTCATTAATATTTCAATGCTTCACTAGTGCCGCTGCGCGGAATTTAGAATTTAGAATTTAGAATTTAGAATTTAGAATGCTTATAGAGTAAGGATTCTAACGATCTCAAACTGGTCAGTTACTTTTGCCGTGCTTCACTAGATAGTGAAGTAACATAAAACCGTTGTTGTAGATTTTGCTGCTGGTGAGTTCTAGTGAAGTTTGCTTAACAATGCCGGAAAGGAGTGGAATACCTGAGCCCAGAAGGATTGGATGTATCTTCAGAATCATCTCGTCGATCTCTGAAAACAGTGTTGTAGCCAAATCTCCACCACCGCATAGCCATATGTCTTTGCCTGGTTGCTGCTTCAATTCTTGGACTAATGCTACAGCCTCTTTTGAGGCAAGCTCAACATTTTGATCTGGACTTTTTTTGAGGGTGCGAGAAAAAAGATACTGCTTCATTTGCGGGTAAGGGTTGGTAAAGCCCTCTTTTAGTCCCACTTCGTAAGTCCTACGTCCCATCAAAACAACATCAAAGCACTTATTGTCGGCACTGATACCTAGTGTGTCACGAAAGTGAGCTGGAATAGTTTCAGGAAAGCTCTCAAGTAAATCGGCGATTTGTTCCCCTTCCGTAAGAAAAAAATCAAACGAACCATCCTCGCGGGCGATAAATTGATCGATGGTACAAGCAATGTAATATTTGAGTTCACGCATATTAAACTTCCTGTGAATAAAATTTAGCGGGTGAACGAAAGTTTGGGTGGGATTTCCTAGCTAAGTATCCAAAAATTATAAGTTCTCTCTTCTCCCTCAGCTCCCTCAGCTCCCCCAGCTCCCCCAGCTCTCCCAGCTCCCCACCCTTTTTTTCGCTCACCCAAATTTAGCTACCCTTCTTTAACAGGCGAGACACCTGCACTACAAATGATGAATTTACAAAAAAATGGGATGCTCCCCACAGGCTAGCATCGCTGCGCAGAATTAAGAATTAAGAATTAAGAATGCTTATAGGGTAACGATTCTATCGCTCTTAAACTGGTAAGTTACTTCTGCCGCGCTGCACTAGCACCTAGACGAGTACAGAGGTAGTTCGACTAATTTTCCTTCCGAGGAAAGGTGGAAAATTGCGATCGCATCTGCAATTGATGAAAGTAACACATGTTAATTAAAAATCTCAAGTCCTTGCTGGGCAAGGGTTTCCAAATGTGTTTCTTCAGAGATTAGCTATTAGCAATTAACCATTAGCCATTAGCCATTAGCCATTAGCTTTGAGCGTGTTTCTTCAGAGTAACACCTATCTCAATCTTGTCGAATTGCTGTGGCAATTACCATCTTCCCCAAATGCCAAGCCGGATAGATTCCAGCTAGTAAAGCTGCTACTACTGCAACCATCAGAGATTGCCAAAAATAACTAGGTGCCAGTTGCATTTGTAAAGTCCAGCCGAAGGAGCGCACGTTAATAACATAGATCAAGATCCATGCTAGAGCATAACCCAAAGGCATTGCGAGAATTCCTGCCACACTACCCATTAAGCCTGTTTCCAGAAAGGTTAACTGCCATAGCTGAACAGGTGTCATACCTGTGGCTCTTAAGATACCTAGTTCTCTAGTCCGTTCTAGTTGTAGGCTCATCAAGGCACTGAGAATGCCAATAAAGGCAACAATGACTACCAGAAGACGTAAAGCACTGGTAATGGCAAAAGTGCGG
This sequence comes from Symploca sp. SIO2C1, assembly GCA_010692635.1. Classification (GTDB taxonomy): domain Bacteria; phylum Cyanobacteriota; class Cyanobacteriia; order Cyanobacteriales; family Coleofasciculaceae; genus Caldora. The sequence continues at coordinate 33,332 of JAAHGL010000048.1, forward strand.
TCAAAAATTGCTAGAGAGCCAAGCCGTAAACTTTGATTCGATTGAATCAATAAGTCCTGTTTACCCCGAAAATGGGTTTTCAAATTTGAAACAATTTCTTCTACTGATTGTCCAGGTTGAACGAAAAGTCCCAAAGAAGCAATGCTGTCGTCTTGCCAGAACTTAATAAATAAGTCGTCATCAATTAAGATAGTCCCTTGGTCAGAAGAGTAATCGTAGAATACCGCTAAAACCGGGAAACGGTGGGTTCCTAAAGTTGTCTCCAAGGTAATGGCTTCTGGGGGTTCTGAGAGATTTTCCTTGAGCATCAAAGCTTCAGAAATAATTACCCCTTCTCCTTTATCTAGCTGAGTCCAGGGATTGGTTACATGATCTCGAATCCAAGCATAAGGACGTTGACCATGGGACACATCACCACCGGCAGAAATCAGCTTGACGGTGCGCTGATAATCTTCTACCACAATATCAGTTTGATTATAGGTGACAATGTCTTCCAGTCCTGGCCAATGTTTAATTTCTGCGATCGCTTCAGGATCCAAACGACCGAAGATACGGTTGGCAGTAGTAGTGGGTGGGGTGACAAAAATATCTGCTTGCAGGGATTGATCTAACCATTGCACTACGGTTCCCCGAAAAGAACCTATCATAATGGAAACACCAACTATTACTGATACTGCCACCATCAGTGCTGCGATCGCTATTGAGGTTCGGCTTAGGGAGCGAGAAATACTCCGAGGTGCCATCTTTCCTAGTACACCGAATAATCGACTAGTCAAGGGAGTTAATCCCCGCATTAACCAGTTAGTTAGAGGTAGAGTGAGCAGAGCTGCTCCTAATAAAATACCAAAAAGTCCAGCAAAGGCACTGATTAACCCACCGCTCCTAACAACTAGCAAACTAATCCCTAAAAACATTGATATACAAGAAGCAACCCCTAGCCAAGGCAAAATTTTCTGAACTTTGTCCTCGAGGCTAGAGCGCATTAAAGTAGTTTGAGGGGAAGTTTGCATTGCCTCTAAGGCAGGAATGAGGGAAGCAACAATTGCCGCAGCAATGCCAACTGCTACACCTTTGATGAGGGTTAGAGGTGCTACGGATACTTGTCGAACACTGACTACAAAGTAAAAGTCATTAATGCTTTGGGTAATTAATCCCACAACCCCATGACCTAACAATACTCCTAGACCTAGACCCAGGAATGAACCCACACAACTTAGAATCAGTGATTCTCCTAAAATCAAGGTAAATAGTTGTCCTGGGGTAACTCCCAAACAGCGCAAAATCCCGAACAGGGGTCTTCTTTGTACCACACTGAAGGTAACGGTATTGTAAATCAAGAACATCCCTACCACCAAAGCCAACAAACTCAATGCTGTGAGGTTGAGTTTAAAGGCAGCAGTCATTTGCACAATGGCATTTTTTTGTGCTTCTGCTGATTCTAACTTGACTCCTGTGGGCAAAATAGCTTGAATCGGTACTAAGTCAGCTGGATTTTGAGCAATCACATCAATGTGACTCAAGTAACCGATCATACTGATAATTTCTTGGGCAGAGGCAATATCAGTGAAGAGTACACTATTTAAGGCATCCCTTGTTAGGGCATTAGCTGGTTCGATGATGCCTACTATCTGAGAAGAGATTGGCTTACCAGCTTGATCCAGGGTTAAATAATCTCCGGCTCTTACCCCATACTGCTGAGCTAAATTCTGGGACAGGATTGCTGCATTTGGTTTTGTGAGAAATGCTGTTAATGCTTCTGTTCCTTGGTTGGTATTATCATTGAAATAACTACGAAACGGTGACTCAGCAAACAGATCGACTCCTACTAATCGTAGAGGTTGTTCTCCTAATTCTTTAACAGAAACATAGCCTTCCACTACTGGTGCTACAGTCGGGTAACCAATTTCCTCTTTTAGCTGACGGTATATAGAGTCATCAACCCCCTGGGGTGCTACTGAGACAATTCTATGGGTTGTATGTCCAGTAATCGCGTCTGTTGATAACTCAAAAGCTCTTTGAGCGGAGCCGTTAGCCAAGTCAATAGAAACCATCATGGCCACACCCAGAGCAATCCCCAGAATAAAGAGGATATACTGTAGCGGTCGTCGGCGCATCCTGCGCCAAGCCAATCGCCACAGGGGGCTATTGGAGATTTGAGAGTTAGGGTTATGGATGCTTCTCAAACGGTTACTAGATATATAGGGCCTGAAAGCCCTGTCTTTTCAGATTAGGGATGAAAGCGAAATAGCGCTTTTAAAGACCGTCTTAGTTCATGAGTCTCTATGCTGTAATTTAGCATAGCACGTATGATTTTTCATAAAACTTTACTAAGTGAAGACTTTATGAAGAGCCAACTTAATCAAAACTTGATATTAGACTTGGCTGTATTATCTTAAGCATCGCTATAAGAAAGAAAGACAAATGAAACGAGCACAATTAGCAAGGCTAGTTGGAGTAAGCACTAGTCTAACTTTTTCATTCGGTATTTCGACCGCAGCTCAAGCATTTCAGTTGGTCTACTTAGATTTTGATAGTCAGACTGATCCAAGTGAAATTCAATACACGAGTGAACAACGAAATGCAATTCTCTCAAATCTTGACATTGATTACGCACTATTCGACGTAGATTTTACTCTTATTCAACCTTCTTCTAGCTTATTTTCTACTTTATTTTTTAACGATGGTCCTTCCTTCGGATTAGCAGAACAGATTGATTTCCGCAATTTAGACAAAGATGACACAGTAACTATCAATATTAATGGAGCAGGAGCAACAACCAGCGATGAAATTGTAGGGCTTACTAGCTCTACAGCTGCTCATGAACTTGGTCATATTCTGGGATTGAGGCACGGGGATGCCTTTGGTCCAATCGGTTCAGGGATAGATGAGATAATTGCAAACTCGACCAATTATTCACCTGCGTACTTGGGTCCTACTAACGTCACCACAGAACCTCGCTTGAAAAATATGGATATTCCCTTCCTTCCTAATTTAGCGAACGAGGCGAATAAATTTTTTAGCGAACGCTCCGCTATTAAATTAGCATTCAATGATCACGGCACTGTAGTAAGTGAAAGTGGAGGGAATAATTCAATAGCTACAGCCCAGGCACTCACCCTTGCCTCCTTGGATGTTCCCAATCCTTTGCTCAGTGGAATTAATTTTGGAAGAGAGTTTATAGTCGATGCACTCACTGTGACAGGTTCTATAAATGCTGCAGGTGAGGGTGACTTCTTCTCATTTACAGGAAATGCTGGTGATCTTTTCAACTTTGAAGTAATTTCAGATGTTCTTGATCGAATAGCCAATCCTATTGATTCACAAATCAGCATCTTTGATTCCCGTGGCAATTTCGTGGATTACTTCGGTACTAATGCTTTCAACGACAACGAATTTGAGACCAATGACTCTATCATCATTGACTTAGTACTTCCCGCAGATGACACTTATTTTATTAACGTCAATGCTGCCTCTGCTTCTGATACTGGCGATTATGAACTATTCTTCTATCGATTTGCCACTGATGAAGTTGAAATTAATGGAACCAGTAGCGCAACATTTGTAGACCTGCAACCAGCATCCTCAGCTTCAGTATTTGCAGGCGAGGGCACAAGTACAATCAATTGGGGAGTTCCAGTCTCCGGCAGTACTTCGAGTCAACTATCTTTTACCGGAAACCCATTTTCAACCTCATTCGGTGAACCTTTTGTGGCTGGAACTTTGGAATATACTAACGGGATTATAAGCGGGAGCCCGTCAGATACAGGAATAACTGGTGCAAATTTGCGACTGAACAGCATAATTGATGTACCGGGTCTTGCCATTGATGATCGGATGCTCACAATTGAACGCTCAATAGAAACTGTTAGTACTCCTAACACCAGTGATCCTGATGAGAGTGCGGACATCTTGACCATTATGCCCCCTGCTGGCTTAGGTTCTGGTTTTGGTAATAATTTCCATGTGTTTGAAGGAGATACTGCAACGGCTACTTTGATTGGCAGAATTATTGAATCGGAAGTAAGAAACTTCTCATTCAGTTCATTTTCTGAGCTAGAATTAGATACAGATCAAGACTCTGTTTTCAACTTTGATGTAGACTTAGACACTGTTGAAGTAGGTCAGCCAGTACAGCTTCCACAAAGGGTATTTGCATTTGAAATATTAGGCTTTGGTGAAGTGACCAGCGGAGAGGGATTCATTACCTCTACTAGTGTTCCTGAACCATCAACTCTCTTAGGTACAGGTCTAGCTATCGGACTTGGTTCTCTATTGAAAAAGCGAAAACAGACCAAAAAGTGACTAACTTTAGGTAATAGACCTCTCCGAAAAAGAATCTGAAACCCTTATCCTGTCTAGACGAAAACCTAATTTCTGGAGATATCTAATAAGTTTGACTAATATTTAACAATTTCTGTGGCTGGAGTTCGTCACCAGCTGCTATTTATTAGGGAGATTTAAAGATGAAACCCTTTGCAACTCTAAGATTGTTGCTAGTTGGGACTGTTAGCATTGCCATCTGGCTTTATAGCATTCCGAATCCTGCCATATCAGGTAATTCAGACTCAGACATAGAATTGAGAGAAGAAAGGGAACAGTTGAGTGATGCCTTTTCACGTTCTGAACTAGTAATATTAGGAACTGTAGTAGATATTCAAAATTATCTCCCAACAGATGGCGGTTACAGCTATGAAATTGCAGTGTCTGAAGTACTCAAAGGTGCTCAAGCTGATAGATATTCGCTCCGAGCTGTGGGGTGGACTTACACTATACCTTTTAGTCATGGAGAGGAAGTTCTCTTGTTTTTAAGTAAATCTGATAGTTTACTCGTGAGGGAACCTTTCGTCGTTGCTCTTGATAGCAAGGGTAAACCACTAGCATTTCGCATTGAAGCAGGGCAATTAGTCACGGTTACTCCACCAGACTGGCGCTCATCCTTGGAAAGCTACTCTCTTGAAGAAGTCAGGAAAATTGCCTCTGGTGACACTCATTCCTAAACTACAGAGCCAGCAATATTCCTCGAAACGTTCAGTAGGTTGGAGTAAGTTTTTCAGAGCAGTTTTCTTGCAACGTACCTTCATGAACTCGTAATACTCGATCAGCCATTTTGGCGATTTCTGGATTGTGAGTTGCCATAATCAAGGTTTTGTTGACATTGCGTGTTAGCTCTAACAACAGCTTTAAAACGCAATCCCCTGTTTCCTCATCCAAATTGCCTGTAGGCTCATCGGCTAGTATGAGCATGGGATTATGAATCAATGCCCTAGCGATCGCCACCCGTTGTTGTTGACCCCCAGATAGTTGATCAGGAAAAGTCTGACAACGTTCTGCTAAACCCACTTCCCTTAGGAGTTTTAAAGCCATATCTTCTAATTCCTTAATCTCTTTACCAGCTAGCTCCTGGGGAAGGGTGACATTTTCCAAAACCGTTAGGGTAGGAATCAGATTAAAGAATTGGAAGACAAAGCCAATGCGATCGCGTCGAAACAAGGTACAATCCCGTTCACTCATCTCATTAACTGCTACCCCATTAATTAATACTTGACCAGTTGTCGGTTTTTCAATACCACTTAACAGGTTCAAGAGAGTACTTTTGCCACTACCGCTTTGACCCAGAAGAACAATAAATTCTCCTTGATTAAAAGTTGCATTAACCTGATTTAAGACAAGTCGAGTACCACTCCCTTCAACAAAATTTTTGCTCAGATTACGTAGCTCGATAAAAACTCTAATTGTTTCAGATGGCATAACTTGTCAATTAGTTTTGGTATATAGTTGTTCTATTTTCTCAACTATGCATAGTTTACGATGAAAGCGGCATTTGTGATCTTTAACCAAATGATAACGCAACCCATTACAACCCTTTCTCTTCCCTCTGTGTTCTCTGTGCCTCTGTGGTTTAATTTCTCAATTTATCAAAGCCGCTGTCATCTGAAGTCCTCTTCTTTCTCCTGATAAAGCTACCTAAGGGATTGAACTCGATTATCTTACTACCTTCGCAGTAACTTACCTTGACTTCTAGCAGCATCGATCGCATTCTTATTAGCTGTGAAGACTTTGATACCAGGGACAGTAACATAATCACCATCATCAGTGATTATTTGTTGAACTCCCGCTTTATTCATTGCCTCTAGTATGAGTAAATCATAGCCGTCAAGGAGTTGAGTTTTAAATCTAGTAAGTGCTTTGTTGCTTGTTACTTCATCAATTAATATATCAGTACATATCGCGGTTGAGCTCACATAATCCCAGACAGTTTCAACTTCTGTAACTACTTTAGTTCTCTCTACTGGATAGTTGTGGCGGTATTGTTTTGGTTTTGATCTTAATGTATAAGAAAAGGATACTCTTTCTTGGCTCTCAATGAGGTGTGCTAACTCGGCTAAAGAAAGACCGCAATATAACAGCAATGACTGAACATACTTCACTTTGCTGATATAGGAAGGATACTCTGTAATCTGATAATCCTTTGCTGAAAAACTAGCTTTGGTATAAGCATTCCAGTACCAAACATTGCTATCGACTAAAAATATATCCTCTTTTTTTGGGTTGTCATACCGAAGATCAATTACCTGAGCCTGAACCTTGTAGTTGAGTGGCATTAAAAGGAATCTGCATACTCTTTAATCACTTGGTCTACTCTACTACGAAACTGCGGCTCAGAGTAATATTGTTTTGAGTTCTCAATAACTAGCTTGAGTCCTCTACTACCAAGCGGATTTAGGTTAGATACTTTCAATAGGAGTTCGATACTTTCTGGTGCGATATCTTTGAGCAGTTGTCCAATAGCAAAATTCAAGAAAGGAGGTGCAGCAATTTCCACCCCTGTAAAGTCTAATTCTACAGGTTGCTCTTCCAGTAATTTGGGATGAATCAAATCATACACTTTTTGACCATCTTCTGTTGTCATACAGTATTTCCCAATTAAGTCGAGGATGTTGATGGTATGAGAACTGGTTTGGGGTAAGAGTTGAGCAAGAAGTTGCCTGAATTCAGTAGATTCAGCATAAGCTTGCTTGGCAAAACTGACAGAATCTTCAGCAGCCAAGATTTGCGAGGCAAAATTCAGCAGTTGTTCGTCACTGATTTCTACTGAAGGATGTTCTGCAACAACAGAGGAACGTAAACGCTCGCCATCGTTGTGTAAAATATCACGAGCTTCCATATAATCTTGCTCTAAGAGAGGGTAACTCTCGGTAAGCTGATCCAGTTGAGATATTTTTGAGGAAAAAGTTTTTGCGATCGCATTTACTTCCTGTTGCAAATCATCTGGTAGGGAACGAGTCTGACGTACTAAGGCAGCAAGGAAAGATTTTAGGGTAATTTTATCTAGTAAGTCCATTGATTTAGATTTTCCCAGTAATGATGAACGCTGCCCAGTAGTAAGGATGCTCGTAGCGCTTCTTGTTTGGTTCTAGCTTAGCAAGTTTGCGCAGCTCATGCTTGATGAATGGTCTAATGCTTTCTTTCTCAGGGGGTAGTTGTTTAAGGAAGGCTTGATACCATTCGCTAAGTTTCTTCACAGTCCGATTTTTCAACCAATCCGTTGCTTCTGCCAAAGCTTGCACCTCCGATTTGCCTGCTTGCCAGCGGCGGTAAAATTCTATCATTACTAGGGCAGTAGCAGCAGATTTTACTGTCCAAAGGGTACTTACTACTTGGCTGACTTCTCGGCTCAAAAAGCCACTGACTAAACCGACATATTCCGTAGTAATGGTTTGGTTGCCAGTAATCGCTGTCTCGCAAGCGGAAAGGCTTACTAGTTGATAGGTAGCAAGATTTTTTTTGTAGATTTCTCTTAGGGTTAGTTCCTCATCTACTAAAGCTAGTTCTGAATTTAGGGGTTCAGCAAAGTTGTAACTTCCATGTCCGGCAAAATGAAAGATTTGGTGCTTATTAGATCTCTTGTAAAAGTTAGAATTACCCCCCTTAGTCCCCCCTTGGTAAAGGGGGGAAACAACTCCCTCCCCTTGATAAGGGGAGGGTTGGGGTGGGGTCAGAAATATTTTGGCAAGAGGTCTATTTTCCAAGGCTGCTTCCACCCGCTCCTTTGTCGCTTCCCCTTCCTGGATACGTTCGGGAGCCTCAAATAACTGAGTGATAGCTTCCGCTTCAAAGGCAACAAAACTCAGAGGTGGTAAATTTTTGCTGGTGGGTACTTCTACACTCAGCAATTGTTGGGATGCAGGCTCCTCATCAACTGTTGGCTTGAGGCTAAATTGAGCGCTGGGTAGATAGGAGATGGTGAAATTTTGCCCGTTTTCATCTCTATTGAAAAGAGCATGAAGAGGAAATCGGTGTAAGTCGCGGTGAGGTATGAGGATAAGATTTTGTATGCAGATTGGGGAAGTTTGGAGGATATTGACAATGGCAGGGATATCCAGAATCTTAGCTAGCCGCTTTAGCATTTTGCACAAATTATCCCACCAATGGTTATCTTCTGGCTTATTCTTCTTTTGGCGATACTGGCGATAGTCTTGATTCCATTCTTTCACCCAAGTTTCAAAATCACGCAAGCGTTGTATTTGGGGCAGAAACTGGTTTTTTTCAGTTAACTTAGTTTGCCCCAAGACAATGGGTAAAGGATAGTCGTGTTTCAGAATAAAGGTGTGGAGTGCCGCTGGGCTGATATGCCAGTAAACTATGGCTGTGGTGGGATTGAGTAATTGTTTAATCTGTTCCCAGGTGGGAGAGGAAAATTCATTGTTCCTCCCTGCTAAGAGCAAAGATAAGCAGGCATTTTTCCCAGCTTCTGCCAATTCTAAGGCTTGTACCGCATCACCTGATTGTACTGCTAAGTCAACGGTTAACTGCTGAAAGGGAGCAAATTTCAAGGCTAACTGTTTTTTCTTAGCAGGACTTTTGGTATTTTTGAGTAAGTTATGCAATACATCTGTACCCCGCCGCTGGAATTCCTGTGCTTGATCAATTGCTTCTAAAGCTAACAGGGTACGAATCAAATCTTGCAATACTTCTTTATCTAGTGCTGACCCTCGGTTGAGCCAAGCTGAATTGTTGTTAGGGTTGTTTTCTATTGTTTTGTTGCAAGAGACAATAGCTTCTTCATATTGTTCTAGATGGAACAACACTACCCCTCGCTTGCCCCAAACTAAATTGTTGTTAGGGTTGATTTCTATTGCTTTGTCGTAAGAGACAAGTGCTTCTTCATATTGTTTTAAGTTGAACAATACTAACCCTCGGTCACCCCAAGCTAAATTGTTGTTAGGGTTGATTTCTATTGCTTTGTCCAAAAATACGAGTGCCTCAGAAAATCGCCCTAAGTGATTTAGCACTACACCCTTGTTATGCCAATATAGATGTTCATTCGGTTTCAATTCGATCGCTTTTTCACAGGAAACGATCCCTTCCTCATATTGCCCTAAGCTATTCAGCGCTAATCCCCGACTGTACCAAACTTCATGCCAATCAGGTTTAATTTGTATTGCCTGGTCGTAAGATTCTATAGCCTCTTCATATCGCCCTAAGTGAGCCAGCGCCCAACCATGATCGTACCAAGCATAGTGATTATCACTCCTAATTTCTAAGGCTTTATCGAAAGATATGATAGCTTTTGAAAATCTTCTCAACCGATATAGTAGTACCCAGCCTCTGCTTTGCCAAGCTTCATGCCAATCAGGTTTAATTTGTATAGCTTGGTCTAAAGAGGCTATAGCCTCTTTAGACA
>JAAHGL010000049.1 GCA_010692635.1 Symploca sp. SIO2C1
GATTCCCTACCGCTCAATTGTTAGCTGGTCGGCATTCATCTCACCGTTAAACCATTGGCGGTACTCGGCTACGCCTCGATAAATCCGCCTCGGTTATAGCGGGAGCCTTCTGCCGACATTAAGGTAATACCCATCGATTAGCTGATACTCTGTTTTTACGCAAGCCCCTTAGTATAGATTTCTGTATGGTGGTGATCGATTCCGGATAAAAAGTAACTAAATTAATTTATGCGGAAGAGCGATCGCACTTTCTTGTGTAGCTTTGCCAGAGTTACATAGTGCAGTAGGAATTAGTCCAACCAATTTTGAATTTGTGACTTTCAGAGTCTGACCAAAAGATGCGGTAATCTTGACTAAGATAGAGCTTCTTACCCTTGTCCTGCTGCCTTGGTTATCCATGACTCAAACTCCTGACTTCCTCAGCCACCTCAACCCCTCTCAAAAGCAAGCAGTTGAACATTTCTGTGGTCCTTTACTAGTAGTAGCTGGAGCAGGTTCTGGGAAAACTAGGGCACTAACCTATCGGATTGCTAATCTAATTGACAAGTACAAAGTCGATCCAGAAAATATCCTAGCGGTAACCTTCACCAATAAAGCTGCACGGGAGATGAAGGAGCGGATTGAAAAGTTATTCGCTCAGCAACTAGCAGAACAAAAACATGGTCAAAAATTGGAATTGCTACCCCCGGTTGAGCAAACCCAGTTGCGATCGCATGTCTATAGAAAGTATATCAAACCGCTGTGGATTGGTACGTTCCACAGCCTCTTTGCTAGGATCTTGCGCTTTGATGTCAATAAGTACCAAGATGAGCAAGGGCGACAGTGGAGCCGGAATTTTTCCATCTTTGATGAATCTGATGCCCAAAGTCTAGTGAAAAATCTGGTTACTAAACAGTTAAACCTAGATGATAAAAAATTTAACCCCCGCAGCATCCGCTACGCCATCAGCAATGCCAAAAACTTGGGATTATCTCCTAAGGAATTTGAAAGAGAGCAATCTAATTACAAAGGACGCATCATTGCTGAGGTATACAGTTGTTATCAAGAACAGCTAGCAGCCAACAATGCTCTTGATTTTGATGACCTAATTTTAATACCAGTCAAGCTCTTCCAACAAAATGAATCAGTCTTAGGTTACTGGCATCAGCAATTTCGTCACATTTTAGTAGATGAATATCAGGATACTAACCGGATTCAGTACGACTTAATTCGGCTTTTATCTACCAATGGTGAAACTAGAAAGAGTGAGTGGGATTGGCGCGATCGCTCAATTTTTGTTGTGGGGGATGCCGATCAATCAATTTACTCCTTTAGGATGGCTGATTATACCATATTATTGGGCTTTCAGGAAGACTTTGGCGATGGTTTACCGGATGAAGATACCCGCACGATGGTGAAATTGGAGGAAAATTATCGTTCCCGGGAAAACATTCTGCAAGCGGCTAATCATCTAATTGAAAATAACACTCAGCGCATTGACAAAGTTCTTAAACCTACTAGGGGTTTAGGGGAACAAATTTATTTACATAAAGCTGATGAAGAGTTAGCAGAAGCCCAGTTTGTTGCCCGTCAAATCCGTAGTTTGGCACAGCAGAACCCGGAATTGGACTGGGGTAGTTTTGCCATATTATACCGTACTAATGCCCAATCTCGTCCTTTTGAAGATGTCCTCCGAGGTAAAGTTCCCTATATTATTGTTGGTGGACTGAAGTTCTACGATCGCAAAGAAATCAAAGATGCTTTAGCTTATTTACGAGCGATCGCTAATCCAGCTGATACTGTCAGTCTACTAAGGATTATCAATACCCCCCGCCGAGGCATCGGAAAAACTACCATTGATAATCTCGTCAATGCTGCTCAACAATTAGGAGTTCCCCTCTGGGAAATTCTTAGTGATGAAACCTCCGTGAGTACTATGGCAGGACGTTCTGCAAAATCTGTCAACCGCTTTGCTCAGTTAATTAGTAAATGGCAAGAGCAAGTTGAGGATGTAGAAGCAGCTGAGATTCTCCAAGAAATGATGGAAGAATCTGGTTATATTGAAGATTTGCAAAAACAGGGCACTGAGGAAGCAGAAAATCGACTAGCAAATATCTTTGAACTGTATAATGCTGTCTTCCAATTTCAGGAAGATAACGAAGATACTACCTTAGAAGGTTTTTTAGCCAATGCTTCTCTTGCTTCTGACTTAGATAACCTCGAAGAAGGACAACAAGCTGTTTCTTTGATGACCCTACACTCAGCTAAAGGGTTAGAATTTCCAGTAGTCTTTTTAGTCGGACTAGAACAAGGATTATTTCCTAACTATCGCTCCATCAATGACCCCATTTCCCTAGAAGAAGAACGTCGCCTCTGTTATGTAGGCATCACCCGTGCGCAAGAACAGCTATTTCTTTCTCATGCTCGTGAACGACGTCTCTACGGTACTCGTGAACCTGCCGTTGGTTCTCAGTTTCTTGGGGAATTACCGAAAGAATTGGTTAGTAGCACTTTAGTAAAAGCCAAACGTCAAACTTCTTCTACCTCAAAACCTAAGGAGCAAAAATCACAGCAACAACAGCAATCTTCTCAAGACTGGCAAGTGGGTGAATTGCTGATTCACGACACCTTTGGAGAGGGAGAAGTCACCCATGTTTTTGGTTCAGGCAAAAAAGTTAGTATTGCAGTGAAATTTTCCGGTTTAGGTCAAAAAATTCTCGACCCCAAACAAGCAAAATTGCAGCGAATAAGGTAGGGGCGCACCGACGTGCGCCCTCAACTGACTTTTGTTGAGTATTAATACACTCAACATCGATACAGAACTGGCAATAGTATCCATCAGCTCAACACCGATTCAGTATTCATCTTTATGCCAAAATCGACATCTCAGGGCGAAGCATTCGGACATAAAAACTAGGGTTTGAGGGATAATATCAAGTTCGGATAAACAGTTATAATTCCCTTCTACCTTGCAACCTTCTTTCTTCCCTCCTGCCTCCTGCCTTATTGCCACCGAAGTGTAAGTATTCTACCGAACTTGATATAAAATATCGCCCGAATGCTTCGCCCCTACATCTAATTCTGGTTAGTGAATCGACGCTCTAGCGATACCCAACTGACAGGTTTAGGGTGCAATGCGCCCCATTGTGTCAACTTAAGCTGGGGAAGTGTTACTGAAGGCTTGACTGAACTTTACCAAGCTTGCTAAGGTATAGCCATTGAAGACATTTGTTTCATTATTCTTACTAAGACTCCAGAAATGTTCTGCAACCACAACTATTTTTATCTTTGGTTTAGGGAGGTTCACCGGTGGTGAAGAGAGTTCCTTATGGAATCCCTCCGGTGAACCGCAGAGTAACATCTGCGGTCTTTTTGTTTTTTAGTGCACATCAACCACAGGAGCGAAACGTGACAACCTATTCTAGCAGTTGGTTTTACGGCTTTTATTTTTGGTTCGGATATAGTTCCGGGTAGGTAAAGTCGCGTCAATTTTTGCTCCAACCCGGAATCCTTAGGGAACCGGGTTTTTTTTTACATTTATTTTGCTAAGGATTTTTACCGATGTTGAATGCCAAACTAGCTACTCAATCTCACCCCAATCACCACACAATTGTTCAACTCTCCCAGCAGGTTGCCTTCGGCGCAACAGAACTTGTAATTATTGGTGGTCCGTGTACAATTGAAAGTCTCTCCCAAATGGAGATAGTTGCCACTAAGTTAGATACAGCACCAGTACAAATGCTGCGGGGTGGTGCTTACAAACCTCGAACATCTCCCCACTCGTTCCAGGGATTAGGAGTAGAAGGACTAGAAATTTTGTCGGCAATCCGCCAGAGGCATCAGATTCCTGTGGTGACTGAAGTGATGTCAGTTGCTCAAATTGAATCAGTTTGTGCTCATGCTGATATGCTTCAGGTGGGTAGTCGTAATATGCAAAACTTTGATTTGCTCAAAGCTCTAGGAAAAGTGAACAAGCCGGTTCTCCTGAAGCGGGGACTTTCTGCCACTATTGAAGAATTCATTATGGCAGCAGAGTATATTCTTAGCTACGGCAACTCTCAAGTTGTTTTGTGTGAAAGGGGTATCCGCAGTTTTGATACCTATACTCGCAATGTGCTGGATTTAGGAGCAGTAGTGGCTCTTAAGCAGTTAACTCATTTACCGGTAATAGTAGATCCTTCCCATGCTACAGGTAAGCGAGAGTTGGTAGCACCTCTTGCCAAAGCTGCTGTTGCTTCTGGTGCCGATGGATTGATTATTGAATGTCACCCAGAACCCGAAAAGTCAGTTTCTGATGCTCGTCAAGCTCTTTCTTTAGAAGATATGGTAAGTTTAGCTCACGGTTTACAACCAGTAGCAGCAGCAGTAGGGCGGCGGATTGCTCCCTACCTTCACAGGTCAATTTTAGACAGGCGTGCAAGATCTCAGTAATAACTAAACACAAATTAATTCACAGTTTATGATTGATACCTGTACTTCATGTACGGCTAATTTGACGTATGAAAAAAGAAACAACTTCACCAACCCTGTCCCCAAACCAGCAAATACAGCAAGCTCAACCTACCGTCTTTCCCATCTCTCCTCTGATTCGCATCACCTTAATGGCTCTCTATCTAGCGCTGACAATTCCTTTGCCGTTTCTAGCACAAGTATCATCAACACCAGTACCACCAGCATTGCTCTGGGTAGGAATTAGTTTAGGAGCGATCGCACTTTTTGGAGTTTTGAGCGAACGAGTTATTGTAGATCAAGAGAAAATACAAGTTGTCTACCCAGCTTGGGTACCTCAATTTTTCCGTAAGGGTTGGGAGTTACCTTGGATAGAAGTAAAGAATTTAAAGATGCGCACTACAGGTCAGGGAGGCTTAGTTTACTACTTTGTGAGTAAGTCGTCACCAAAAGCTTACTTATTACCGATGCGAGTAGTGGGGTTTGCTCGATTAGTTAAATTAGTAGAAGCCCAAACTGGCATTGATACTACAGATATTCGTCCTTTAGCTCAACCCTGGATGTATCTGATGTTGTTAGGATTAACACTATTGCTATTGCTTGTAGATGGATGGGCAATCGCAACTGCAATTCTTTCGTGATCCTTTCCCAAGGCGAGTTTCACACTATTTTCGCTATCCTAGAACAATAAACTCTTCCCTGAACGCACCGATGATTGCTTTACCAGATCCCAGTTTGATGAGTCTAGAAGAATACCTGGTTTGGGAACCTACCCAAGAGCAACGCTACGAATATTGGGATGGGGAAGTCGTTGCGATGAGTGGCGGAACTCGCAACCATAATCGGGTTTGCTTAAACTTCTCGAAACTCCTAGATGAGGCATTGGTCGATCACCCCTGTGAGGTTTACATTGTGGATGTAAAGGTGCAGGTAGAACCAGGGAAAAAATATTTTTATCCAGATGTAGTCGTTACTTGTGATGAGCGGGATGTCGATGCACAACTCATACAATTCCCCTGTTTGATTGTTGAAGTTCTATCCCCTTCAACGGAAGCAATAGATCGAGGCACAAAGTTTGCCAAATACCGAAGAACAAGCACCTTACAAGAATACATCTTAGTACAAGTCGAACAGCCAGGGGTAGAAATATTTCGACGCAATGAACAAGGAAAATGGGTATTATCGGAGTATGGTCTGGGAGAGGTGTTAGAACTTAAATCGGTGGGTGTAAAAATAGCGATCGCGGATTTGTATCGACAAGTGCAGTTTGATAAAGAAGAAGCTGACAATTAATGATCTCAGAACTTACGCACCGTAAGAAATTGCGTCATCCTGAGCGGTAGCGAAGGATCTCCCAGACGGCTGAGATGCTTCACTTTTTTCAGCATGACAGTTGAGTGCGTAAGTCCTAGATCTATTGGTTGAGCCAGTTTAGCAACAACTTTCTTGAGCCAGCTAGAATATCAATTCTCCCTATCATTGATTCTGGCACTGCCTCAAAGCTAAAGGATTACAGCGCTTTGCGCTGTAATAAAGTACAGTCAACAAAAGTCCCCCTTTTAAAGCTATCCATTACGCAAAAGTCGCTGAAATGCCTATTATGCTGTTCGGGTCGATCTTTCAAACGCTTGCTATGAAAGGATTCTTATCTTGAGAAACCCAAACTACAACCGGAAATCAGAACGACTGGTATATAAGGGTTACACCGACTTGTGCCTAACGCATAGCTTTTAAAGGGGGATTTAGGGGGATCAACAATGTACCGCATAGCAGAGCAAACTGCTGTAACCCTCTTCTGTCACTTTCCGGTTTTTCCTATTATGAGTAATTTCCAAAGCCAATATATACTCAACGGTCTGGGATGAGGTGATTGCATTTTGACCAATTTCGCACTCTCAGGAATTTCTACTCGGAAAAAATTGTGCGCTCGACTGCCCTATATACGCTCTGGGATTCAGAAAATACAATGCTTCTCGGAGAGTGACAGAAGAGGGGTAATACCAAATCCGCTTTACCAAGGGTCTATTAAAAAAAATCAAAGCCTTTGTCTGGAAAAGATTTGGGGATTTTGATAAGTACCCCACAATAACCGGATTTGGTATAACCCGATGAGTATCAGATTAGCCAGGTTAGGAAGAAAACTCTGACTCCTTTGTGCTACCTCTAATTGCAAACTACCAGCTGAGCCTTGAACCGCTGTTACTAACAAATTGTTGAGTTCAGTGCGAATAGTTTGCTTTTGCTGTTTAGTTAAAGCTTTAATTAAATGCTCACGTAACCAGTCCGGCATGTACCCATAGCGGAACCAAGGTAAGCGAGCCATGTTAGTTACTGAGGAGACATCAAGAAGAGATTGCCCTTCAAGGGTTTTAAGAACATTACGTGAACTACCTACAGTGACGCTTCGCGTACACAGTAGGCTTCCTGTCCAACAGAAAGCGCAGTAGTAGATTTCTTGCGTCCTCTCTTAGTGCGGCTTACATCTGGACAACAGGCTTTATCCCCCGTTCCAGAGGTCAAAATCCGTAGTCCCTCATCTCTGAGGTTGAGCGCTGCATTGACATCTCTATCATGTAGAGTAAGGCAATGTCTACAAGTCCAGTTTCTTACAGCCAACGATAAACTTCCGACTTGATTCAGGCATACATGACAGGTTTTGGAGCTCGGGAAAAATCTATCAACCTCTTGATAAATCTTCCCTTCTGCTTGTGCCTTGTATTTCAGCATCGTGCAAAACATCCCCCAGCCCACCTGATGAATGGATTTAGCTAGACAATGATTTTGCATCATTCCTTTAATATTGAGATTTTCCACGACAATAACTTGGTTTTCGTTCACTATCCTACGTGATAGCTTGTGTAGAAAATCGGCACTACAGTTGTTAATTTTACGATGAACTCTAGCAACTTTTTTTCTGGCTTTATTGCGGTTACTAGAACCTTTCTGCTTGCGAGAAAGTTGCTGTTGTTTGAGTTTGAGATTCTGTTGATGTTTGTTGAGTAGGCGAGGGTTATCAAATTTAGAACCATCACTGGTTACAGCGAAATGGTTTAATCCTAAATCAATACCTATTGCTTTCCCCTCCCTACTCGGCTGTGGCAACTCTATGCCATCATTAAATAAAATAGCCGCATAGTATTGATGAGAGCAGTTTTTGGAAATGGTTACTGTCTTGACTTTCCCCTCAATAGTTCTGTGAATAGTTGCACAGACATTGCCTATCTTGGGGATAGTTAAATGATGGGGTGCAACTTTAACATTTTGAGGGTACTGTATTGACTGCTTACCATGCTTAGATTTGAATCTTGGGTATTTTGCTCTTTTCTCAAAAAAGTTGTTAAAAGCTACTCCTAAGTTTAAACAGACTTGCTGTAAGCACTGGGAATAAGTCAGGGTTAACCAGTGATACTCTTTCTTAAGCTGGGGAATTAGCTTCTTAACGTCATACCAAATCCGGTTATTATGGGGTACTTATCAAAATCCCCAAATCTTTTCCAGACAAAGGCTTTGATTTTTTTTAATAGACCCTTGGTAAAGCGGATTTGGTATCATAACCAGACAATCCCTTGCCGGTGTTTTGGTAGGTTTGATTAATCAAATTCAGACAATAATTCCACAGCCAACGGCAGTTACCAAAAGATTGTTCTAATAACTGCTGTTGTGGTGGATTGGGATAGAGTCTGACCTTGACGACCTTGAGCATCTTAGAGTAAAAGTTATTTACTCTAATTGTAGCACGAATAGTTGTCCCAAGTATATTCACCAAGCTTATTAACCACTGCTCCTAATGCAGACTCACCAACCTTTTTTAAGAGGAAGGGGAGGCATGGTACCAGGATGTCAGTAAAATTACGTATTTTAAAGATTCCAACAAGATTCTACAAAAAATGGGTAGAAGGATTATACGAAGAAAAAGTTTATACAGGACAAGATGCGATCGCTTCTCCCATCTTGGGTAATTTAGAACTCACTGCTGAGAAAATCCTACAAGGAAAGTAGGCAATCTCTTAGTGTTCGCTATCTTGAAAAAGGAGGTATGATCATAACCGCTACATCCGCAAAAATGACCCTGGCAGAGTTCCTCAACTATACAGAAGTCAGGAGTCAGGATTCGCGACCCTTGGGATGCTACAAGTTATAAAATGGATAGAGAAGAATTTATTTTCCAAGGATGAGATCCTTCTTTCCCTTTTTTAGTTGCACATCAGGTTACTAACTAAATAACAAATCAATGAGTGCTTTTCGTGTAGGCATTGCTGGTCCTGTAGGTTCGGGGAAAACAGCCCTTTTAGATGCTTTGTGTAAGGCGATGCGTGTCTCCTATCCCATTGCTGTAGTTACTAACGATATATATACACAAGAAGATGCCCAATTTTTGGTGAGAAGTCAAGCTCTAGAGAGCGATCGCATTTTGGGAGTGGAAACCGGCGGTTGTCCCCATACTGCCATCCGAGAGGATGCTTCGATTAATCTAGCTGCGATCGCGCAACTTGAACAACAGTTTACTGATTTAGATTTGGTGTTCCTTGAAAGTGGTGGTGATAATCTAGCTGCAACCTTCAGTCCAGAATTGGTAGATTTGACCATTTATGTTATAGATGTTGCCGCTGGTGATAAAATTCCCCGGAAAGGAGGACCAGGTATCACCAAGTCAGACTTGCTGGTAATTAACAAAATCGATCTTGCTCCCTTAGTAGGTGCTGATTTAGGGGTTATGGAAAGGGATGCAAAAAAGATGCGAGGTGAGAAGCCCTTCGTTTTTACTAATTTGAAGACTCAGGAAGGACTGGGAGCTGTGATTGACTTTATCAAACTATACATGGGTGATTGACACTCCTCATGGCTAGAAGCCAAGATGCTAGCTTTAGGGTGAGGTGAAATTTACAGTGGCTTTCAAGAAATAAGGCTCCAAAGCAGAGGGCAGAAGGCAGAGATTCTATCGATCTCAAACTGGTCACTTATTTCCGCCAAGCTGCACTAGGCGGTTAAGCTCATCCCACGACTAAAGTACGTGGGATGGAAGCGTTATTTGTTGTTGGTTGTTAGTTGTTTGTAAAAAAAAACTTTCTAACAAATAACCAACAACCAAGCGGTGAAGAGTCGTTGCCAACTCATTCCTAACTGGAGGATGGAATTTTGTAAATCATGGCATCCACCTATAGATATATTTTTCTAAGAAACTGAATTTTTGTATCCTAGATAACAATTGACAGCGCCAACGCGCTCTAGTATATCTCAGCTTGCAAGTGTGTTTCTCTATCAACAAGGTTAGTTAGAAATAAGGATATATAGATCATGGCCAAGAGACTTGGGCGACGTAAATTTCTCCTATACAGCTCTGCAACTTTAGGAACCAGTCTGTTACTGAAAGCTTGCGGTGCTCCAACAACAGATAAAGCAACAGATTCTACTGAAGAGACAACAGCTTCTGCTGGTGGAGATAGTGGTGACACTATCAAAGTCGGAATTCTCCACTCCCTCAGCGGCACTATGGCGATTAGTGAAAAAAGTGTCGTCGATGCTGAGATGCTGGCAATTGACGAAATCAACGAAGCTGGGGGCGTTCTCGGTAAGAAAATTGAAGTGATTCAAGAAGACGGGCAATCTGACTGGCCGACTTTTGCTGAAAAGGCTAAAAAACTTATTGACCAGGATAAAGTAGTAGCAGTATTCGGCTGCTGGACTTCTGCTAGTCGTAAGGCTGTAAGACCAGTATTTGAAGAAAAAAAACATATGCTCTGGTATCCAGTGCAATATGAAGGTCAAGAATGTGACCAAAATATCTTCTATACTGGTGCTGCTCCCAACCAGCAGATTGAGCCTGCAGTTGAGTGGTTGCTAGAAGAAAAGGGTAAAGAGTTCTTCCTGGTTGGCTCTGACTACGTATTTCCCCGTACTGCCAACACAATTATTAAGGCGCAGTTGGAAGAAAAAGGTGGCACAACCGTTGGAGAAGACTACCTACCTCTAGGTAATACAGAAGTTACGCCTATCATTACTAAAATCAAAGCGGCGTTGCCAGATGGAGGGGTAATCTTCAATACCCTCAACGGTGACAGCAACGTGGCTTTCTTCAAGCAGATGCAAGGTGCAGGTTTAGAGCCTGACAAGTATCCTGTCATGTCAGTGAGTATTGCTGAAGAAGAAGTTCAGGCAATCGGGGTAGAGTATCTTAAAGGTCACTATGCTGCTTGGAACTACTTCCAAACGGTAGAAACCCCAGAGAACGAAAAGTTTGTTGAGGCTTTCAAGAAAAAGTACGGCAAGGATCGGGTAACTAATGACCCGATGGAAGCTGGCTATATTGGAGTTTACCTGTGGAAACAGGCAGTAGAAAAAGCCAAAACTGCTGATGATTTAGATGCAGTCCGCGAGGCAGTTTATGGTGAGAGCTTGGATGCTCCTGAAGGGAAAGTAACCATGAACGCCAACCATCACCTTTCTAAAGTAGTGCGGATTGGTGAAATTGGGGAAGATGGTCTGTTTGAAATAGTCTATTCCACTGAGAAGGCAGTGGATCCCATACCCTGGAATCAATTTGTAGCGGAAACGAAGGGATATGCCTGTGATTGGTCTGATGCCGAAAAGGGTGGAAAATATAAGACTGAAAAAAGCTAACAATAGCAGTATTCGGTAAGGTTTAAGGGGTGACTTCAAATGTAGAATTAAGAATATAGAATGCAGAATTAAGTTTAGTAAATTAGCGAAAATAAATTCTTAATTCTTAATTCTTAATTCTTAATTCTTAGTCCAACTAACCAAGAGAAGGAGCGTGCTAGAAGGACTTTTAGGTGGTTTGTTTAACGGCATCAGTATTGGTGCAGTTTTATTGATTTCGGCACTAGGTCTAGCTATTGTGTTTGGACTGATGGGTGTGATCAACTTAGCTCATGGTGAGTTGATGATGCTAGGGGCCTACACAACTTTTGTAGTGCAAAATGGCTTTAAATTATTGGGTGAACCTTGGTTTGAGCTTTATATCTTCTTTGCCCTAATCGCAGCTTTCCTCGTGGCTGGTGCTGTGGGATTACTCTTGGAGAGGGGGGTAATCCGCCATCTCTATGGACGCCCTCTAGAAACTTTGCTGGCAACTTGGGGAGTCAGCCTGATTTTGCAGCAGTTTGTCCGCAGTGTAAATTGGGTGTTGGTGATTGGAATTGCCCTGTTTTGTCTGCTGTTTTTCGGAGCAATGGTAATTCTCTCTCGACGCCCAGATATTGAGCGCATCCGTAACTGGATAGTAGCGGTAATGTTACCCTTATCCCTAGGTATTGCGATCGCTACGGGGTCATTCTTAGGTCAGATATTTAAACTAGCAGTAACTAAACCTTGGTTTGGTGCTCAGAACGTAGATGTGACAGCACCTAGCTGGCTGCGGGGTGGTTTACCAATTGGTAACTTTCAACTACCCTATGCTCGCTTGTTTATTATTGCTTTAACTATCCTTTGTGTGATTGCTATTTACCTGTTTTTGCAGCGCTCGACTTGGGGTTTGCGGATTCGCGCAGTTACCCAAAATCGGAGTATGAGTTCCTGTCTAGGAATTCCCACTCAAAAGGTGGATGCTTTAACCTTTGCTCTTGGTTCTGGGTTAGCAGGGGTTGCTGGTTGTGCCATTAGTTTACTCGGTTCGGTAGGTCCGAATACAGGTCAGAACTATATTGTCGATACCTTTATGGTGGTAGTTGTTGGCGGTGTTGGTAAGTTAGTCGGCACAATTGTGGCAGCTTTGGCAATTGGTACAGTAAATTACATGATTGGTTCAGGGGTACTTGCCTTGGCGTTTTCTTCTGTACAACCTTTGCTTGATTTCTTTACCTTTTTTGCTACCAGTAGTATGGCAAAGGTGATGGTATTTGCTCTAATTATTGCCTTCTTACAAGTACGGCCTGGGGGAATTTTCCCACAAAAAGGACGCAGTGTTGATGCTTAGGAGATTAGAGAGCAGGGGGAGCAGGGGGAGCAGGGGTAGCTGAGGGAGCAACTAGCAATTAACAATTAGCAATCAGCAATTAGCAATCAGCAATCAGCAATCAGCAATTAACAATTAGCAATTAGCAATTAGCAATTAGCAATTCCCAATGATATGAAGGATACAGCGCTGGAAACTAAAGATAGAAAGCGACAGCCGCAACGAAGTAAGTTAGTAGTGGAGAGTGGAATTGTCGTTGGGATCGCGCTGATTTTGATCTTCTTGATGCCAGCAGTTCTCTCTGGTTTTTACCTCAATCTCTTGGGGAGATTTTTAGCCTTAGCGATCGTTGCTCTGGGTATTGATTTAATTTGGGGTTACACTGGGCTGTTGAGTCTTGGTCATGGTATCTTCTTTGCTATGGGAGGTTATGCTCTGGCGATGCATCTGCAATTAGCACCGCTAGAGATTGGTAGCTTACCAGAATTTATGGGCCTCTACGGAGTTGAGGAGCTTCCTTGGTTTTGGGGCGCATTTGATTCTTTTGTTTTTGCTGCTATTGCCGTTTTTTTGATTCCTAGTTTATTAGGAGCAGTATTAGGTTATTTAGTATTCCGTAATCGAATTAAAGGCGTCTATTTTTCTATCCTTACCCAGGCAGCAACTATTGTCTTTTTCAACTTCTTTAATGGTCAGCAGAAACTCTTCAATGGTACGAATGGTCTGACTAACTATGAAACCATACTAGGAGCAGATGTTAATAGCCCTCAGACCCAGTTTAGTTTCTATGTAGTAACAATACTGTTGTTAGGGGTGTGTTATGCTCTTTGCCGTTGGCTTACTACTGGTAGATTTGGACGTCTACTAATTGCTATTCGTGATGATGAGAGCCGGGTGCGCTTTACTGGTTACAATCCTACTGGTTTTAAAGTTATAGTTTTTGGTATTTCAGCTGGTTTGGCTGGTATTGCTGGAGCCATGTACACCCTACAAACAGGGATTATTTCCCCTAAGGCAATGGATATTGCCTTTTCTATTGAAATGGTAATTTGGGTAGCAGTGGGGGGTCGTGCAACTCTGATAGGAGCGGTACTGGGGGCAGTAGTAGTAAATTTTGCTAAGAGTCTTTTGAGTGTGCAGTTCCCTGATATCTGGCTATTTTTCCAGGGAGCTTTGTTTTTAGTTGTGGTAACGGTTTTGCCTTATGGGTTAGTGGGTTTGTGGCGCACTCATTTAAGTAAGTTGTTGCAATCTTTGCTGGGAGGCGGTAGGCAAGTGGTTACTTATCCTAGTTTGGAGGAGGATCCTGAGGTGCAGCAGGAACGGAAGGAGCTGGGGGAGTAAGGGTTTTTAGAGGAACCACAAAGGCACAAAGAACACAAAGGAAGAAGAGAGGATGAGTGGGAAGATTCTGGAGACTGAGAATTTGACGGTGAGTTTTGATGGGTTTAAGGCTCTCAATGCTCTGAATTTCAGTATGGATGCTGGAGAGTTGCGGGTGGTGATTGGCCCTAATGGTGCTGGGAAAACTACGTTTCTGGATGCAATTACTGGTAAGGTACAACCGACGGAAGGAAGGGTTTTATTTAAAGGGCGGAATTTGCGACGCCTCTCGGAACATCAAGTAGCCCGTTTGGGAATTGGTCGTAAGTTTCAAACACCCCGAGTCTACCTTAAACTGACAGTCCGTGAGAACCTGGAACTTGCCTGTAATCGGAACAAAAATGTCTTTGCTAGTTTGTTTGGTAGTTCTTCGGCATCTGAGCGTCGTACGGTGGGGGGTTTACTGGAAACTATTGGTTTAATCCCTAAAGCAGATTTACCCGCAGAATTGCTCTCTCACGGGGAAAAGCAACGGCTGGAGATTGGTATGTTAGTTGCTCAGTCGCCAGATTTGTTGTTGGTAGATGAGCCTGTGGCAGGTTTGACGGATGAAGAGACAGAAAATGTGGGAGAGTTACTCCTGGCTCTAGCTGAGAGTCATTCCATTGTGGTGATTGAGCATGATATGGAATTTGTCCGGCAGATTGCACGAAAGGTGACGGTATTGCACGAAGGTTCGGTACTTTGTGAAGGTAGTATGGAACAAGTGCAGAATGACCCTCAGGTGATTGAGGTATATTTGGGACAAAGACCATCAATCAGCTCTCACCAGCTAAAAATGCTGCGAATTGTTACTGCAATGGCTTGGTCGGATGGTAATCTAGCTCCTGAAGAAATAGAGGTAATGCTATCCCGTTTTAGCAAAATCTTTGCTACTGAGGTAGAAGAACAACAAAAATTGCAACAAGAGTTGCGAGATTATTTAACACAAGATGTAGATATTGATGAGTTGATTGCTGAGTTGGAAACTCCTGAAGAACGGGAACTGATTTTGGAGCTGAGTTATGAAGTGATTGGAGCTAGTTCCCGCACTCCTGATGAACCGATGATTAATGAGGAAGAAGCTACTGCTTATCAAGAGTTAGTGAAGCTTCTAGATTTACCCCCAGAGGTGGTGAAGAGAATTGAGAATTAAGAATTGGGAATTGGGAATTGGGAATTGCAAGAATGCGATCGCTCTTTGTCTGAGTCTAAATCAGTAGACCAATTATTTACTGGAGTTTAGACTATGACAAAATCACTCAGTCTTCCTTTGAGGCTGAGCTGTGAGTAATTTGATGCAAAATGCGATTTAATTCTTCTTGTTTTTAGCTTTATGGAAAGCGCTTTTACCTTTTTTAACCATGGGATAACGAGTGCGTTTGTTTCTTTTTTTCCCTTTTAGCCATCCGGGGGATTTTCCACGGGGTTTGGGAACTTGTGCTGGAGTTCCAATCTCAACTAAAAGTCCTAACATTGATTGTGCAACTCTTCCAGGCGTTAGATTAGACTGGGATTAAAGCCCAAGGAAGGCGAGATTCTTTTACAATATCTTTAGCTAGCCATAGTTGCCAAGTCATCAGTGGCATTAAATCACTCCACCTTTCACCTTGATGTGGTGTACTTAAGGCTGGTAATGTCCAATGTAATCTTTGCTTAATGAATCGATACCAATGGTCAACAGCAAAACGCCTCAAATATTTTGACCACAGTTTTTCTAAGGGTGGCATTTCTTTGCCAATAAAAACCAACCATAAAGGTTTTTGTAACAAGCCTTTTTTATTTAGGTCAAGTCGCTCAACTAAGAGCAAGTTCATGGATACAGATGGGGAGTTACGAAAATGTAGTTGTGACCATTGTCGTACTCTTATTTCTCCTAATTTTGGGTCTTGTACCTTAACCGTTTCACTAGCTGACCACCAAGTTGATTGTTGATTAAGCTTAAATTTCTCTCCATGTTTTCTGGGTCGCCCCCAACCACTATATTCTCCTGGTTCAGCCCATAAGCAGCAATTGGAGCGAATTCGGATTAAGCAATCTGCTTCAACATCTCCTGTTTGATTGACCCAAGAAGCATTACCATATTCACTATCTAGTAAAGCAAGAACTGGTTGCTTTAAACTTCTTTTTACTTGTTTTAATTGCCAAGCTGCCTTACTAATCGGGGTTTCAAAGCTTGTAATTCTTTCATGTCTTAATGGTAGTGCCCAACTACCTTGTTCTTCTGGTATCCAAGCTATGGTACTATAACTGTGCCCTTTATTTACTTTTTTAACTGCGGATGGTGAGTGATGATACCCTCTATCTTTCAAAGTAGGAGAATCTACTCTTGGACTTAATGTATGATCAATCGCTACAGTCACGTATAATAATTCATCTTTATCTTTTGGTATTTCTTCGATATACCTCTGCATTAATTTTTGACGATTAGGACGACAGTCTTGTAAGGCTTCATAAACAGAAGACCATTGTCTTCTAAATAAGGGAGACAGAGAAAAATCAGCCAAAGAATAAGCATTTCTGGTAGTTAAAACTGCATCTATTAACTCAAAGGTGGCGTCTTTAGCCAATCCAATAGCATCATAGGTATCAGTTCTGAATTTTTGCAATCTATTTATGCTATTATTCATCTGAGGGAGTAACATTGAATCAAATGACTTTTCAATTTTCTCCCTTTTTACTTTGCAATTTTTATGAATATTTGTAAGGGATAGAACTTCCATAGTTGTGACTCACTCCAGCCTACAACTGGGAAAGATTGGGCGGCGCAGCGGAGGTCTTGTTGCGCTCCCTACGGCATCTCGCCACTTTTTACAGTGTTTGGGTGAGGAGCAGCTTCAACCCGTCCAATCTAGCAAAGCGTTTCCCAGTGCCGATAGCCTCGAAGTATCATCACTGAAACTTATATTAGCGATTGATTTTTTATCTCACGGACTGTCAGACTGTGGAGTTTTGCACCGGGAACTAGTCTAAACTCCAGTAATAATCAAGCGAGTTAAGGGTAGAGCTTCACATCATCTCAGGAAAGAATTTCCTCAACTGCTCAAGCTCCCTACTTTATGGACACCTAGTTATTGAAAGTGCGACTACTGGCAATGCTTCGACAGAGACTGTTAAGCGGTATATTGAAAATCAAAGAGGAAGGTAGCGCCAGGATAAATCCTGCTCTCGCTCCACTGCCAGCCGTTAAAACGACTGGCTAACTCTCGCTCGACGTTATTTAAGTTTTTTCCTTATGGAACTGAAGGCACTACAAAATCTGTTCTACGATGCTCTTTCAGAAAAAGATGCATCTAATCCAGAAGAACTTGAGCAACGAATCAAAGCAGCTCAGAATTTGACCCCTGCCCAAGGTTTAGCGGTGTATCGGGGTAGTGTTACTGGTAAACTGAGTCAAACATTAAGGTCAATTTATCCTGTCTGCTATCGTTTAGTAGGAAAGAATTTTTTTGAAGCAACAGCATTAACTTATATCCGTCAGTTTCCTTCTTTATCCCCTGACTTAGGAGATTATGGTGGGCAGTTTCCTGATTTTCTTAAGGAGTTTGAGCCAGCAGCAAAATTACCCTATTTACCGGATGTAGCCTGTTTAGAGTGGTACTGGCATCGCGTTTTTAACGGGGAAGATGCAACTGGCTTGGATTTCCAAGCATTGAGCAAAGTTCCCCAGGAAAGATGGGGAGAAATTATTTTCCATCTACCCGAAAATAGTGTTCTTATTGAATCTGCCTACCCTATCCACCGCATTTGGCAAGTTAATCAACCTGAATGGAAGGGTGAGGGACAAGTAAATTTGGAGGAAGGAGGGGTAAAAATCTTTCTATGGCGAGATGGTTATGAAATGCGAATTGATCTACCAACAGAGGAAGAATGGCAATTACTGAAGGCTATACGAGCCAAAAAGCGCTTTGAAAAGGTATGTGAAGATCTTGCTGCTGAGGAACCTGCAATTGATGTCGCTCCTCTGCTACCTTTATTGGTACAACGAGGATGGATTGCAGGCTTTTTCCTCTGATATTATATAATTCAAATATGCTCCCAAGGCTAAAAATTAATTCTAAATTCTAAATTCTTCAACAATTTGGATTTCATCAAGTTGCGCAATGACGACATCTGCTGCCTGTAAATGAGCTGCTTCTGGTGCCCCCCAGCAAATACCAATACAACCAGCAGCAACAGCACGACGGGCCATCTCAATATCACCAAGAGAATCTCCTACCATTAAAGTTGAGGCGGGTTCTACACCTAAGGTTTGGCAAGCTTGGATAAACAGTGCTGGATCTGGTTTACTCGGTCCTTCCTCTACACCCTGCTGTAGTTGGATATAAGGTTCGAGTTGGTGACGCTTGACAAATGCTTGTACCCCAACCGTTGAGTCAGCTGAGAGAATACCCAGTTTTAAACCAGCTTCCGAGAGAAATTTCAGCACTTCCAGGCTACCAGTAAACATTGGAGAAGTATTAGCAGCATCCTTGAGATACCGATTAGCTTCTGCAAAAGCATTATGAGCGATCGCGAGTGACTCTAGCCAACCTCTACCAGTTTCTGCAATATAAGCTGCTGCAGCAATTTCGTTTTCGCGACGGCTACCAACTGCCATCAAACCAGTAGGATCAAGGGTATCCTCTTGGATGCCAAAAGCCATAAGTAGTGGCTCTCCAATGCCGGGAATTTGGGCATCAATCAGTCGCGCTCTTTTTTGTCCCAATTCTCGCAAAAAGACTTGGGAATCTTCTAGAGTACCGTCTTTATCAAAAATAATCGCTTGGATATTAGGGAAGGTAGTATCCCGACAGCGAATTATGCTCAAGATCTAAACTCCTTTGCCAAAATACTATTCCCACAATACCTTGTATTAATAAAAAAAGAACAAGAGGGAAAATCCCCCTTGAAGTTAACAGTTGGGATGTTTCACACCATACCCAAAAATCAATTGATTAATCTTCAACAGCAGCGACGAATTCTTCTTCCTCTTGCTCTTGAACTGCAGGCTCTTCCGATTCAGGAGTGCCACCTTGCTGTTGTGCCAGCATCTTCTCCCGATACTTGGCAGCCATTTCTTCCGCCTTATCGTAAACCAACTGACGGTTGTTGATCATATCCCCTGGTTCTGGCTCTAATTGCTTAGTGGATAGAGAAATGCGACCTCTTTCAGCATCCAAGTCAATGATCATCACTTTAACTTCATCATTGACACTAAAGACACTATGGGGTGTATCAATATGGTCGTGAGAAATCTCAGAGATGTGAAGCAATCCACTAACACCACCAATATCAATGAATGCACCGTAAGGCTTTATACCCCTGACTGAACCAATCACAACCTCGCCAACTTCCAGGCGGTTCATCTTACGCTCAACCAAGGCACGACGGTGGGAGAGAACCAGGCGATTGCGGTCCTCATCAACCTCCAGGAATTTTAGGGGCAGTTCTTCTCCCACCAAATCTTCCTTAGGTTTGCGAGTGCTGATGTGAGAACCGGGAATAAAACCACGTAATCCTTCAATTCTTACAAGGGCACCACCACGATTAGTGGCAAAGACGAGAGAACGCACGGTAGCATCTTCTGCTTGTAGTTGCCGTACTCGTTCCCAAGCTCGCATATACTCAATGCGGCGTATAGAAAGGGTTAGTTGTCCATCTTCATTCTCGTCTGTCAGAATAAAGAATTCCCTGGTCTCGTTAGATTGTAATACTTCATCCGGATTATCAACCCGGTTAATTGACATCTCCTGAATAGGAATATAGGCGGCAGTTTTCGCACCAATGTCAATCAGAGCTCCCCTTGGCTCAAGGCTAAATACCGTCCCAGCAACAATATCTCCAGGACTGAAATGGTAATCATACTTATCGAGCAGGGCAGCAAAATCTTCGTGAGTGAAGCCTATATCTCTAGTAGTTGTTGTCTGAGAGAGCATGTGCGTTGCATTTCCTATTGTTATCTGTTGTAATGACTCTGCCTCCTGTTGATGTATACGAACTTCGGCATTATGCCGCCTACACCTACATTGCGTTGTCTCTACTCTAGTTTAGAATATTTGATAAATTCCCGATAGATCATTTTAACTCAAGCTGATTCATTATGTGTTAAATCTAGCACCCAATTTTCAATTCTCAATTTTCAATTCTCAAGCTAAGAATGTGTCATCACAGATGCTGGTGTTTCCTGTTCTTGAGTTTCAGTTGAGCTAGTTTCGTTAACTTTTGAGCTATCGATTAGCGAACTGTTAGTTTTTAGGTCATCTAGAGTTTCGACAAAATCTCGGATGCCTTGAAACTTGCGATAAACAGAAGCAAAACGGACGTAAGCCACTTCACTCTCCCCTCGCAGATACTGAAGAACTAATTCACCAATTTCATTGCTAGTGACTTCCCGACCAAATCTTTGCTGTAATTCTGCTTCAATTTCAGCAACTAATGCTTCAAGACGTCTTTGAGGAATACCAGTTTTTTCACAGGAACGGACAATTCCTCGTAATAACTTGGAACGATCAAATGAT
This sequence comes from Symploca sp. SIO2C1, assembly GCA_010692635.1. Classification (GTDB taxonomy): domain Bacteria; phylum Cyanobacteriota; class Cyanobacteriia; order Cyanobacteriales; family Coleofasciculaceae; genus Caldora. The sequence continues at coordinate 20,203 of JAAHGL010000049.1, forward strand.
TCTCTCTTCCCATCTCGTTTGATAACAGTCACAGGGACAAATTCAATACGTTCGTAAGTAGTAAAGCGATGTTTACATCGCAAACATTCCCGACGTCGCCGAATACTTTGTCCTATTTCTGTTGAACGAGACTCCAGAACACGGCTATCGCTGTGCTGACAATTAGGGCATTGCATAAGGGAAAGTCCTTTCTTACTTCTTGGACTCAAAGGTAGTCAATGTAATAAAAAGTTCTAATTTGAGAGATGAGTAAAAAAATGTGAAAATCTGAGCCGGTATCAATCTATCGAATTTCCTTTACATAAGGAAATAGATAGACTTTGGCGGCTCAGGAGATTGAGCAGACTAATAAAATTGTAAACAACCTCACCCCTTAAAGGGGTCCTAGAAGGACGAGGCTTCAAACTCATTATTTCGGATGATATTCACAAGCTCGTACACCGGTCAAGCCGATTGCACCAAACTACTTTTCGATCCGAGGGGGCTCTCGGAAGGCGATCGCAAAAAATAGAACGCCCAATGTTAAGGTCAAAACCAAGATATAAGCAACAGCTTCCATATCAATAATTTCTGATTATTTGCTTAATTAATAGTTTACCTCGAAAAGTTACATTTAATATCATAAAGGCGGGTTGGAGAAAGATGTCTGTTACCAGCCACTTCTGTTAACCCGCCTGTAAAAGGCAAAAGCCAGAAAATTTGGAATTTTACCTTACTAAGCCGTTTCTTTAACCCGGCTTGATTCGTCTCCCACCTTCTGGAAAAGACCCCACTCTACTTGCTCCTCCATGTCTGCTTCTACACCAGCAAACACATCTCGGAACAGAGTACGGGAACCATGCCAGATATGCCCGAAGAAGAACAACAGAGCAAATACTGCATGACCGAAGGTGAACCAACCCCGTGGACTCGTACGGAATACACCGTCAGAATTTAGGGTTTCTTTGTCAAACTCGAAGCCCTCACCTAGTTGGGCAATACGAGCATACTGTTTGACTTGTACTGGGTCTGTAATCGTTTGACCATCCAGATTACCACCGTAGAAGTTGGCGGTGACACCAGTTTGCTCAATGCTATATCTTGATTCTGCCCGCCGGAAAGGAATGTCCGCCCGTACAACATCATTAGCATCAGTCAAGATGACAGGGAAGGTTTCAAAGAAGTTGGGCATACGACGAACTGTCAATTCCCGACCTTCAGAATCCTTAAATACTGGATGACCCAACCAAGATTGAGCAATACCATCCCCATTGTCCATCGCACCTGTGCGGAACAAACCACCTTTAGCTGGAGAATTACCTACATAGTCATAAAAAGCCAGCTTTTCTGGAATTTCGGACCAAGCTTCTGACAAACTTGCTCCGGAAGCTAGACTAGATTGAACTCTGCGGTCAATTTCCTGTTGGTAATATCCCTGATCCCATTGATAACGGGTTGGACCAAATAGTTCCACTGGTGTAGCTGCATTGCCATACCACATAGTTCCTGCCACGACAAAAGCGGCAAAGAATACGGCGGCGATACTGCTGGAAAGTACAGTTTCAATATTGCCCATCCGCAGAGCTTTGAACAGTCGTTCTGGCGGTCGAACTGCTAAGTGAAACAAACCGGCAATAATACCGACAATACCCGCAGCAATATGGTGAGCAACAATACCCCCAGGGTTAAAGGGATTGAAGCCTTCTGGTCCCCAAGCAGGAGCCACCGGTTGAATACTGCCGGTTAGACCATAACCGTCAGAAACCCACATTCCAGGACCCCAAAGTCCAGTCAAGTGAAAGGCTCCAAAGCCAAAACAGAGTAGACCGGACAAAAATAGGTGAATGCCAAACATCTTGGGCAAATCAAGAGCTGGTTCACCAGTACGCTGGTCTCTAAACAGTTCTAAGTCCCAGAAGACCCAGTGCCATACGGCTGCTAGGAACAACAGACCAGAAAGGACAATGTGAGCTGCGGCTACGCCTTCAAAAGACCAAAAGCCTACATTGTTTGCTGCTTCACCAGTAACACTCCAGCCCCCCCAGGAATCGGTGACGCCTAAACGTGCCATGAAAGGCAGGACAAACATCCCCTGACGCCACATGGGGTTAAGAACTGGATCGCTAGGATCAAAAATTGCTAATTCATAAAGGGCCATAGAACCAGCCCAACCTGCCACCAAAGCAGTATGCATTAGGTGCACAGCAATCAGGCGCCCTGGATCATTCAGGACGACTGTGTGTACTCGATACCAAGGTAGTCCCATTGACTACGCTCCTCCTACAGATAAAGTTTCTCGTGCGACGCTTTTTTTGATTTTGATATTAGAGCTCGCCTTAACCAGCCTAGATTTGATTGCTCAAGCCTGGGCAGTATGGGTTTTATGACGAGGCGTCTATGAAACTGAATATTGTTTAAAGAATTGTAACTACTGTTAGGGTGCATTGCAAGCAAATTGGGTGGTTTTGCTTTTAAGAAACACGCTCAAAGCTAATGGCTAATAGCTAATGGCTAATGGCTAATGGCTAATAGCTTCTTTCAAGAAACAAGGCAGAAGGCAGAGGGCTCCAAGGCAGAAGGAAAGAGGATTTGGCTTGTTTCTTCCCTTCGTAGGGGGTGGCAATCGCCGCCCGTGGGGCGGCTCTGAAGAAACAAGGCAGTCGAAATGAAAAAATTTTTTCACCACCAGGTGATGAAAGTAGGCTATTTCCTGTTCCCTGTTCCCTACTTACAAGTCAGAAGGCAGAAGGGAAGATGGTTCTACTAATGGGAGGCAATATCTTAGTGTTCAAAATCTAGGGCATTCAGCAAGGTTTGTGCAGTCGATAATCGCTCAATGGCTTGTTCCGCAGTAATTAGACGTTTGAGCACAACTTGACCAATTGTCTTGGTTGAGTTAGCTGAGGCATCAGGAGTGGGTTTTACTTCCACCATGAGTACAGCGTCTTCAACCCGATAGAGCCACAATTTTTCTCCTTGTTCGATGATACAAAGATTAATACAGACAATTTCGGGCTCCCGTCGCCAAGCGTTGACGTTCCATTGCCCGCCAAATTCCCAAACACGACCTACCACCCAACCATCAGATAGGAAGAAGTACTTCACTGGAGTTCTCTCGGCATATTTACTGAAATTTTGGTGTCTACCATAGCGCAAAATGCTCAGATGGTTATTTGGTTACTGAATAATTTAGCGATCGCTTCTGCTAGTCTGAACTGCCTAGATAGTATATCTGTATGATTAGACATCTCCAGAAACTCCGATTTTGGCACGGTAGCATAGGGGTTATAGCATAATTATTGGAGATGTCTATTGACAAATTGTTCATTTCTAATCATAATCTTAATGTACCCCCAAGTATAAGTGGAGGTATAGTGCAGTTGAAATACTGTACGCTTTTTATCGACGAGGTGCCCCGAACTGCACGGGGAGGTATGGTACGGTTGAAATACTGTACGCCTGTCGCACATTATTTCAGTAAACCCACGGTAATTGTAACCGTGGGTTTACTATTAAATCCCTTTCCTTACTTAGGGAATTTCAACCAAGTGGATTTTCGAGTGAAGAATATTAAATGCTTCTTGTAACTTGGTACTACTAGTACTGCTTGCTCCCTCATCATTCAGCCTTCGAGCAATTAAATAGGCTACATAGTCTGCTAGCTGTAAACCTGTGTAAACTTCAGAAAGGCCGAACCAAGGTGGATCTACAAATCTGGAAGGCTTTGTTTGCTCTCCTTTCCATTCTCTATATGTCCTGAGCAATCGTCCGTCTTGAACACTGGTATTTTGGGTTGAACGCGAATCCATAAGCAAAATTCCAGTTTCATCGGAATCTTTTATAAAAGCATTCAGCTCTTCTAGCATCTGCTTGAAAGTAAATTGATACAAATCATTATCATCTTTGATGCTTTTATGACTATCACGCAGTAGTGTCTTGTTAACCTGAATAGCGAATATATGGCATGGTAAATCACTCAGGGTTTTTGCTAATTTCAAGAAGTATCCGATACGGTTTTCCCGTGTAACACTCTTGAATTTCCCTATTCCTTGCCAAATCTCACGACCTTTAAGCTCCCATTCTTCTGGTTGATAACGGGGACGTACACTACGCTTGAATGATAAAAATTCTCTATCTATTTGCAAGCAGTTTTGGGCAAAAACCGCCAAACTAACCAAAAAAAAGAAATTTGTTTGTTTGTCTTTCCAACCAGTGCCACTTTCATCAATATAAAACAGAATCATATTTTTTTATTGTGCCCACTCCGACATCAATGGGCTATCTGCTAACTTTTATCGAACCTTTAGTTTAGGTTAAGCTAAAGACTAATATCCTTTCTATGTAGTCAGACACAAGTTTTGGTATCTGTATGAATTTTTGTAAACCCAACCGCAACGTTTGTGGCACAATAATTAGCTCTGTTAACTAAAATATGACCATGCATTCCCCAGTGGAATTCCAAGACGCTTTTGATGTCATTGTTGTTGGTGCTGGACATTCTGGCTGTGAAGCAGCCCTAGCCAGTGCCCGCTTGGGCTGTCGCACCCTTTTACTTACCCTCAATCTGGACAAAATTGCTTGGCAGCCCTGTAATCCCGCTGTAGGTGCGCCTGCTAAGTCCCAACTTGCTCATGAAGTGGATGCCTTGGGGGGCGAAATCGGCAAAATGGCTGATAGAACCTACTTACAAAAGCGGGTGTTGAACTCTTCACGGGGGCCAGCAGTTTGGGCATTGCGGGCGCAAACTGATAAGCGGGAATATGCCGCAGTGATGAAGCAGATTGTCGAAAATCAGGACAACCTGATAATCCGGGAAGGCATGGTCACAGATTTGGTTCTGGGAGCTAATAATGAGGTTATTGGTGTTGAGACTTACTTTGGTGTGGCATTCCAAGCACCAGCAGTAGTACTAACCACTGGTACTTTCCTGGGAGGTTGCATCTGGGTAGGTAACAAATCAATGGCAGCAGGACGTGCTGGAGAATTCGCAGCGGTTGGTCTGACGGAAACCCTTAATCGGCTTGGGTTTGAAACCGATAGACTGAAGACGGGGACCCCGGCACGGGTGGATAAGCGCTCGGTAGATTATAGCCAGCTGGAACCCCAGTTAGGGGATGAAGAGGTACGCTGGTTTAGCTTTGATCCGGAAGTTTGGGTGGAACGAGAGCAGATGCCTTGTTATCTCACCCGCACAACAAGCAAAACTCATCAAATAATTCGGGAAAATCTCCACCTATCACCAGTTTATGGTGGCTGGGTGGATGCAAAAGGTCCCCGTTATTGTCCCAGCATTGAGGATAAGATTGTACGCTTTGCTGATAAGGAAAGCCATCAAATCTTCATTGAGCCAGAAGGTAGAGAGATTCCAGAACTCTATATCCAGGGATTTTCTACTGGGTTACCAGAGAATTTGCAGTTGCAGATGTTACGTAGCCTGCCTGGTTTAGAAAACTGCACCATGCTACGCCCTGCCTATGCGGTTGAGTATGATTACTTACCCGCAACTCAGTGCTACCCCACCCTGATGACTAAGAAAATTGACGGGCTCTTCTGTGCTGGTCAAATTAATGGTACTACTGGCTATGAAGAAGCTGCTGCTCAGGGTATTGTTGCTGGGATTAATGCTGTGCGATATGTCCGCCATCAAGAAATGGTCGTCTTTCCCCGTGAAGAGAGCTATATTGGTACCTTAATTGATGATTTGTGTACCAAGGATCTAAGAGAACCTTACCGCATGTTGACCAGCCGTTCTGAATATCGTCTCTTACTGCGTTCAGATAATGCTGACCGACGTTTGACACCTTTAGGACGAGAATTGGGACTGATTGATGACCGGAGGTGGGGGATATATACTGAAAAACAAGGTAATATTACCGCAGAAAAAGAGCGATTGAACCATGTCCGAGTTAAGGAACATGAGGAGTTAGGAATTGCGATCGCGTCTTTCACTCAGCAAAAGATCAAAGGTTCTATTACCCTAGCTGATTTACTGCGCCGTCCTGGTTTTCACTACATCAATCTCGACCAATATGGTTTGGGTAATGCTAACCTTAATCAGTCCGAACGAGAAGGGGCAGAAATTGATATCAAATATTCTGGTTATCTCCAACGCCAGCAAAAGCAAATTGATGCGGTTTCCCGCCAAGCGCAGCGACAATTACCACCAGATTTAGATTACTCTACCATCGAAACCCTATCAAAGGAGTCTCGTGAAAAACTCTCAAAGGTAAGACCTCTAACTATTGGTCAAGCTTCCCGCATTGGTGGTGTGAACCCAGCTGATATCAATGCTTTGTTAGTATATCTAGAAATGCGTATGCGTACAGTATCAGTTTAGCTGTCTGCTTGAAATCGCTATAATTTAGGTACAGATGTATTAGCTACTACGAGATTAAAAGAGGGTTATCAATGGATAATGGATAATGGATAATTGATAATTGGTTAATTTGGTCTAAGACCTCTTCATTTATGAAGAAAATAAAAAGAAAATATTTTCCTGATTGTCAATCCTCTTCTTTCAAGGAGAGGTAATTGTCCATTATCCATTGTTCATTATCAATTGTTGAATAGTAGTTAATGCTACTAGTGCAGCGCGACTAAAGTAACTGACCAGTTTGAGATCGTTAGAATCCTTACTCTATAAGCATTCTAAATTCTAAATTCCGCGCAGCGGCACTAGAGCATCGATTCAGTAACCAGAATTAGATGTAGGGGCGAAGCATTCGGGCAATAATTTATCTTCTCAAACCCTAGTGTTTCTGTCCGAATGCTTCGCCCTAAGATGTCGATATTGTTTTGTGCTTGGAATAGTCTTTAGGCGCACACTTTTTCCATTATTAATAATTTTAGCAAAAAATAATCGCAATTACAACGAATAAAAACAAATACACTGGCATCTTGCCAGTGCCACGTATTCTCTCATTGTTTCTATTCAATCAGGTTATACAGCTGCGAATTCAGTAAACTGACGTAAACGCGGTGGATGAAAAGCGAGGACAATATCTTCACGAGGCACTCCTGCTTGTAGCAAATCACTGGCAATGCCGTCTTCAGTTGAGTCTTCTTCAATCCAGATTTTTTGGTCTTTTAGACGAAGGTGAATGACATTGCGTTTGATGCGGCTGTCTTGATGCCACCCCATTTTGAGGAGAAGATACTGATCTCGAATGGGGTCGAATAGTAGAATGGATTCCAGAGCGGAGTTATCTGAGCCGAGGTTATGATATTCTTCTAGAACTTTCTGTATTAGGCTTCGATAGTGGTTGAGTTTATCCATAAATGCGATCGCTCCCAACTTCATTTTCCCATATTTCTCTAACATAGAAGAGCTAATCTCCTTAAGAAGATTAGCTTTGATTCTTGGATTTGTTTCTATTCAATTTGTTTTCCCAGCGAGTGGGAAGTTAAGGTGTATGTACCAGCTGGAGCGGTTGTTAAAGTAGGAACGTTTCCATTCAAGTTGTATTTCCCAACGAGTGGGAAGAGTTCGTTCACGAAGCCTTACCCAGTAAGGGTTTAAGACGCCAAATCGACACCAGTGAAAAAATTAGAGCCCCAATCCTAGAGCGAAAGAATTGGTAGATACTACCATCGGATTTGACTACCAGATCGTTGGGGCGATTAAGTTGCTTCCCTTCTGGCTCCTGCCTCCTGCCTTCTTGCACTAGTCACTTATTTCCGCTGCGTTGGACTAGGAACCTGAGCAATAAATCCTCCCACCTCCGACAATACATACAGAGGCCTACCTTTTACTTCTTCATAAATACGCCCTATATACTCCCCCAAAATGCCAATACTCACTAGTTGCACTGCACCAAGAAAGAAAATCGCAATCATGATGGTAGCAAAGCCGTTTAAGGGAGATGAGGGAGCAACGATACGCCAGTAGAGAACGAGCATTGCCATCATCACTGCCACTACTGCCGCTAATAAGCCTATATAGGTAGAGAGTCGCAGAGGTATTCTGGAGAAGGAAACTAAACCATTTGCAGCTAAGGATAGGGATTTGTGAAAGGTGTATTTAACTTCCCCAGCAAAGCGTGGATCCCGCTCATAGTGGATGGCAGTTTGAGGCAAGCCTACCCAGGAACGTAGTCCCCGGATGTAGCGGTTGCGTTCTGGCATAGTATTGAGGATATCTACTACCCGCCGGTCCATTAAACAAAAGTCTCCTGTATCTGAGGGAATATCCACATCTGCCAGACTTCGCAGGAGGCGATAAAATACATAGGCAAACAAACGCTTTAACCAACCCTCTTGACGCCGCTGAGTACGCTGAGCATAAACAATTTGGTAGCCCTGTTGCCATTTTTCTACCATTAGGGGGATTAATTCTGGTGGGTCTTGTAGATCAGCATCTAGAATCACGATCACTTGACCACGAACAAAATTTAAACCAGCAGTAACAGCAATTTGATGACCAAAGTTACGGGAGAGGCTGAGGTAGCAAACCCGTGGATCTTTTTGATGCAGTTCTCGCAGCAGCCATAAAGTGCGATCACGGCTACCATCATTTACCAAGATTAATTCCACTTCCCTTAACTCATCCATCACCGCCTCCATGCGGCGGTAAAGTTCCATGATCGTTGTTTCTTCGTTATAAACTGGAACGACTAGGGAATATTTCGGATTCATTTCTACTAAACCAAATTGAACATTCGGTGTTAATGTGGGTTGGGAAAATTGCTATAGATCAGGATAAAGTATGACAGAAATTTTACCTGCTGATGATGAAGCCGCCATAAGCAAAGCAGTGAACTTGCTTGGGAAAGGCGATGTCGTTGTCTTCCCAACTGATACGATTTATGGAATTGGAGCCAGCATTGCCTCCGAATCAGGTATTAAAAAGATTTTTGAGGTCAAATCGCGATCGCCAGACAAACCCCTCATTATTTATGTAGCTGATTTTGAGCAACTGCAACAAGTGACCCAAGAAATTCCTGAAAGTACCATTTCCTCACTTCGTGAAATCTGGCCAGGGGCAATGTCTGGCATCTTCCCCAAGACTCAAATTGTTCCATCATTTGTGACATCAGGTAAAGATACAGTAGCAGTAAGAATCCCCAACCATCAGCTTTGCTTGGAATTGGTGCGTTGTGTTGGTCATCCCCTAGCGGTAACCAGTGCGAATGTCTCAGGGATGGAGACTCAGAAAACAGCCCCTGAAGTAGCAGCACAGTTGGGAGAGCAAGTTCCACTAGTTTTAGATGGAGGAGCAAACCCTGAACAACAACCTTCTACCCTGGTTGATTTTACAGGGTCACCAGCTCGGCTATTGCGCGAGGGTGCCTGGTCTTTCTCAAAACTCCGCCAAGCCATTCCCGATTTGCAACCTATTCCCGAAAACTAAGGTTTTTTTCCAGAAGCTGCCGCCAGCTATAAAAATAGTCACGATCTACTGAACAGTAGCGCAAATGGCGGCGCTGGTTTTGCCTACCAATTGCAGTACGTCCATGCAAAACCCGATGGTTGTCAAACATCACCAGATCTCCTGGTTGTAGACCTTGTTTCAGACAGTATCTTGGATTTGTATAGAGCTGCATTAGCTTTCTGTAGGCAGCATAAAATGGCTCGATAACCTCTTCTGGTAAATCCAAGGGAGCAGGAAATAGATTGCTAATCCGAACTTCCTTCAAATTACCACCACTATCTAGGCAAAAAACTGGACTACTGAAGCGCATATCAATGCGATCGCTATAATATTTGCGGAAAGGAACTTCGTAACGGCACAGTAACTCGAATGCCTCCCTATCCTCTTGACGTAGAACCTCTGCTATTTGGAAACCATCTACAAATGTAGACTGACCAGTACCATCATTATTCGCCATTAAACAGTGGAAAAAGATGATTCCCGGTGGTGCAGATTGATAGGCATCATCCGTGTGGGGTATGAGGTTAATTTGGGAGTTAGCAACACTTTTCTGGCTTTCCTCTGGATCGACGACAATCTCAAATATACGTCCGTAATTCGTTTCCAATAGAGGTCCAAAGGACTGAGCAAAAGACTCGAGTTCTCCCTTTTTAGGAGACACATTTCGGACAAAACAAATCCCGTAATCTCTTAGGTATTTTAGTAGTTGTAACCGACCTGCATCTCCAGTTTCGACTTCTGGATAAGCAATCTGGGACAGGTTAGTAACAATATTGCTATCCCAAAGAATAGGTCTATGCTGACGATGCTCTCTCTCAGTAGCCGAATAGCAGTGCTGTCGCAACCACAGAGCATCATAGATGCTTTTGTGACCGTCCGGTTTCCAGACTATTTCCAGTGCGTTGCTACTATTCCAATGAACTGACAGGGGTTCTATATCAAGGGGAACATCAACGATCCGAAAACGCTTTTCTCCATGTCTAGGATCGCCACAGATAGAGCAATAACAATTGTCCCGCAGCCAAATATAGTGGAATGTACTGCGATGACCGTCAGCCCAATAGACGAACAGTTTTCTCTGGTCTTGTTGAACTTTGGAGATTTGATATTTTTGGGAAAGGTCAATCGCCAAGTTGCTATTACTCATCGCTTTTTTATTCCTGTTTCAAGTCCATCATCTGAGTAAAACTTTGATCCCCACCATAAGTTGTACAAGCCTGTTGTAAAACCTCACAGAGACGCTCTGAAAATTCTAGAGAGGTTTTAAAGGTTTGATTGAGTTCATTAACTAAACAGGCATCCTTGTGAGCTAAGTTTAATGTAAATGCTGGGCCCGGATTTCCTTCTAAAATAGAGGGTAGTAATTTTTCCGCTATCCAGCTACTACCCGAACCCGCTTGAATCATATTCGTGAGTTGTTTAGGATCGATTCCTGCTTCTGTCCCTAAAGACAACACTTCCCCGAGGGCTTTAGTATTGATGAAGCAAAGATAATTAATCAGCAATTTAGAAAGGATGGCATGGGAAAGTGGTCCCACATAATAAATTTGTGAACCAATGGCTTCCAATATCCCTTTAATTTTGTCGAAAGTTGCTTGATTTCCACCCACATACATTGACATCGTACCAGTCTCAGCTGCCTTTGCGCCCCCAGAAACAGGTGCTGCAATGGCATCAATTTCTCCTTCGGATGCAAGGGCAGAAATCTTGTTCATAATTTCTACGGAGTTAGTTCCAGTATCGAGCCAAATGGTTCCGGGACGGGCATGGGTAATTACCCCTGCATCACCCAACATCACTGCTTCCAACTGTTTTGGTCCTGGCAAACTTGTTATGACGACATCAGCATCACCCGCCACCTCTGGGATAGAATTGCGCCAACTTGCTCCGGCTGCAATTAAGGCTTCGGCTTTTGACCGTTGGATATCGTATACCGCAACCTCAAATCCTGTTTTGAGCAAATTGGCAACCATACCACTGCCCATATTACCTAGACCAATAAATCCAATTTGCATGGGGACTCTCTCCTATTTCCAAATATCAATAATGTAAGTTGGGTAGAACGAAGTGAAACCCAACACAATTTACTCCGGCGTTGGGTTCGCTACCGCTTCGCCCAACCTACTTATTCTATATAAGCTGATTAACCTTCGTAAGCTTCATCAGCAATTTTCAAAGCATCATCAATGATGGTAAAACCTTCTTCCAACTGCTCTTCATTGATGCACAGTGGGGGAGACATAAACACCCAGTTCCAGCGCACAAGACCATGCAAACCCAGTTCCCGTAGACGTGCTGCGACTTTACCCATCACCATCATTTCGTGAGGTTTGGCATTCCAAGGAGCGATCGGTTCTCGGGTTTCTCGGTTCTTGACACACTCAATCACACCATAAAGTCCCAAGCTACGGACATCCCCTACTGATGGATGTTTTGCCTTCATTTCCTGTAACTTTTCTGCCATGCGATCGCCCATAATCCGGCTATTTTTCACCAGATTTTCTGCTTCGTAAACCTCCATTGTTGCCAGAGCAGCAGCGCAACCGATGGGATGACTACCAAAAGTAAGTCCACAAACAAAGGGGTTGGTTTCAAAATAATCGGCAATGTGCTGCCGTACTATTACCCCACCCATAGGAATATAGCCACAGGTTAGTCCTTTAGCCATAGCCATAATATCGGGAACCACACCATAATGCTCGATCGCAAACATTTTCCCTGTCCGACCAAAACCTGCTAGAACTTCGTCACAAATCAACAAGATACCGTGTTGATCAGCATATTCCCGCAACGCTTGCCAGTAACCATCAGGGGGAATAATACAACCATTGAAACCCGTGATAGTTTCCATCAGGATCGCTGCCACGTTTTCGGGTCCCTCAAACTCAATGGTTTGAATCACATGATCGATGTATACTTGGGAATTTCCTTCTGGTGCGTAGCCAAAAGGGCAACGGTAAGCATAGGGATCGTGAACTCTAACAATTCCACTAATCCCCGGTTCATGAGCCAAGCGTCTGGGACCTCCTCCTGCGGTTGCGGTTCCAATGGTTGCACCATGATAGCTGCGATAGCGGGTGACAATTTTATGCCTACCCGTGTACATACGGGCTATTTTGATAGCATTTTCAACAGCTTCTGCTCCACTCAGGGTAAAGAAGGTCTTAGTTAGATCCCCTGGTGTGATTTCCGCTAACTTAGCTGCTGCTGCTGCACGAATCTCCGTAGCTGTACCGGGATGGGCAAATACCAGTTTATCAGCTTGGTCTTTTATTGCTGCGATCACCTTGGGGTGACTGTGACCAATATTCATGTTGACATACTGACTGGAAAAATCCAGGTACTTTTTACCGTCTTTATCCCAGAAGTAAACTCCCTCAGCATGATCCATGACAATCGGATTTTGGATGTTTTTCTGAGGTACCCAGGAAAAAAAGATGTGATCGCGATGGGTTTTGATAATTTCTTGAGGGTTCATTACAGTATTTCAATGATGTCAAAGTCCCCCAGAATTGGGGGATCTAGGGGGCAAATGCGTAAGTTCTTTACTACTCTGGTTTCCAGTTATTTAAGGATGGCGATAATGAAATAAGCCCCAGGTAAACAAACCTTGTTCAGCAGATTCAACCCATTGACATAAGCCATTCTTAGAAGATTCTAAAAATTCGGGAGTACATTTTTTACTAAGTTCCTCGTAATGGTCAATTACCGAATCCCTCAACTTCGTGTAATGGACGAGCAACTGATAGGATTTATCAATCACGTTGATGGTTTCAAAACCCAGGCTTTCAGCTTTACTGGTATAGGAATGGAAAGATCCTATACGCTCGTGAAGAATATTAACCCGCCCGAGTGAATCTTTTAAGGCTCCATCTTGACAATCATCTGCTTGCAGAATATCCATGAACAGTAACTGTCCGCCTGGTTTGAGTACCCGATAGGCTTCTTCTAGGACTTGATCTTGCCCATCTGTGTGGAATAGGGCATCCTGAGACCAAACAAGGTCAAAGCTGCCATCCTCAAAAGGAATGTCTTTAAAATTGCCATGCACAATGTCAATCAAATTGTCAAGACCATGTTCGCGATTGCGCCGCTCATTTTCCTGATTTTGCTCCTCGCTAATGTTGAGACAGGTAACATGACAGCCATATTTACCAGCTAAATGCCGTGCTGCTGGTCCATATCCAGCACCGAGATCAAGAACACGGAAATCAGGATTGAGGTTCTGTACTTGTTCCCCCATCCACTCGGTGGTTTTTGCCATACCCTGTGCAATGGGGCGATCTGGATCATCCTCGTACATCCCCAAATTTAAAGTGTCACTGCCAATGGCAATCTCATACAAATTACGAGCATTGTCACTGTTGTAATGTACTCTGGCACGTTCTGTGGCTTGTTCAGAGTTTGCTGTTGTGGTCATGATATGCACCTATAGCTGCTGATGTTTTGAGAGTTTGATGTGCAGGAAATTTCGAGAAATCCTGGGTTGATACCATGTCTGCTTGAATACCCATAGTTAAGACTGACGCCGAGACGCGGAGAAGTTTTTATTATGGGTAATTATGCCGACATGATATGAGAATTAATTTTGCAGTTGGTATTGAGATTTGAGAGCAAACCCGTCCCCATTTTCCTCGTAAATCGAATCGATATGGGGATGAAGACAACATAACCGAGTGACTTCAGCTTGAACCTTGGCAATGGTACTAACTGTCGGTTCGTCACTCAGCATTTTATCTATTAGTTCGGCAATGCAATGCATTTCCTCAGAACCAAATCCTCGGGTTGTGATTGCTGATGTTCCTACCCGGATACCGCTACAGACAGTAGGCTTCTGGGAATCGTAGGGAAGCAGGTTTTTGTTAACGGTAATTCTGACGCTGGCTAGACGATCTTCGGCTTCCTTTCCTGTGATACCTTGCTTACTGAGATCGAGCAGCATCAGATGGTTATCCGTACCGCCAGAAACTAGCCGGAATCCCCTTGCCATTAAATCTTCTGCTAATATCTGAGAATTTTCCAGGTTTTGACGCTGATAGGTAGCAAAGCTGTCAGACATGGCTTCTTTGAGCATCACTGCTTTGGCAGCGATCGCATGGACATGAACAGCTCCTTGTACGCCAGGAAAGACTGCACTGTCAATCTTACGAGCAAATTCTGGTGCGGAATGCTCTCCCAGCAAGATCATGCCACTGCGGGGTCCGCGCAAGGTTTTTTGGGTGCTGGTGGTAACAAAATGAGCGTAGGGAACTGGAGACTGATGCAATCCGGCTGCTATTAATCCACAAATGTGGGCGATATCAGCTAATAAATAGGCTCCCACTTCATCAGCAATTTCCCGAAAACGTTGGAAATCAATCATGCGGGGATAGGAACTCGCACCGGCAATAATCAGTTTGGGACAGATATCTTTGGCTTGAGTGAGAATTTGATCATAGTCCAGACGCTCTGTATCTCGATCGACCTGATAAAAATGACAGTCATAGATCTTACCAGTCATGGTAAATTTCGCACCATGACTTAGATGTCCCCCATGACCGAGATCCATTCCTAAGATGCGATCGCCTGGTTTGAGAACAGTAAGGTAAACCGCATGATTGGCTTGGGAACCTGTGTAGGGTTCAAGATTAGCGTAAGTTGCTCCAAATAGCTGTTTGGCTCGTTCAATGGCTAAGTTTTCTAGCACATCGACATGCTCACAGCCACTAAAATAGCGCCGTCCCGGATATCCTTCAACCACTTTGTTGGTTAAGATTGAGCCGGTGGCTTCCAAAACAGCGCGGCTGGTAAAGTTAGCTGAGGCGATTAATTCAATGTTATCTTTTTGACGTTGAGCTTCTCGATTAAGAAGAGCAAAAACATCTGGATCTGAAACTTCTAAAGCAGAATGCATAACTTTTGTTGTTAATTGGAATTGCCCTGAGACTGCCCCATGTTAGCACCTTGCATTAATTTCATGAGATATTTGCATAAATTTAACTAAGCTGTCCCGCACTTAAATTGGTATAATAAGAATTATTATTACAATTAGTCGCCCAAGAGCCTCAAGAATTAGATTATTTGTTACATCAACTTCTAAATGAAGGAGGATTAATTATCAAATGGGGGAGAAAACTCAAAAACAAAGGTAATAAAGTTATCACAGTTTAAATGCGGAACAGCTTATTCTAAGACCATAGATTTTTGCTGATAATTAAACCATCTGTGTATATTGTCAATAGCATCAGATGCCTTGCGTAGGGGAGCAAAAGTACGGGTGCTGTTCCAGAGGTTGCGCTATCGACCCAATTTATTGGGAATACCTTCGCAGCCACCCGGAATTGTCTTACGAGATTCTGTTCCACACCAAGCACAACAGTAATAGCGCTGTTGTTCATTGAATCTAAGGACATCAGTAAAGTTAGCTCCCTCTACCACTGCACCAGTGTAAGCACCAGTATGATAGTCAGGGGGGTAGCTACGACTGCGGGGACTAGCGGTTTCCACTGAGCCATAGAACAGTTTAGCTCCCTTGATGTCAGCTCCAATAAGGTTGGCTTCGTACAAAATAGAGCGAGTCAGATTGGCGTGGACTAGGTCACAGTGGCTAAGATTGGTTCTGACCAGATTAGCATCGCTTAGTTCTGTCCACCGGAGATCAGTTCCGCTCAGGTTTACTCCTGCCAACATCACATTCAAGTCAATTACCCGTACTCCATTAACTCGGTCTTCTTGATAACCTCCTTGACCATCTAGCATTGGTCTTCCTAGATGATTATCCCGTCTCAAGGGAGTCAGCAAGCGGGACTGAGACAAAAATCTTAAGACTTTAGCTTTGCCATTGGCATCTACACTACTGAGAATTGCTGCAGTTCTGCCTTCACAAAATACCCGTTCCTGAGGCCAATCCTCTAGCAACCCTTCGTCATCTAGTGCTAGATCAGAGATGCCTTGAAAGTATGCATCAATGGTTTGCTGTTGGGTAATCAGATTTTGTTGAATAGTTAGGTCTTTGGAAATTATGTACTGTCGCCAAGCAATGTAGGCTGTAACAATAGCAATCATAATTTGGCCTACTGCACCTATCCACTCTGCCCAGGAACCAAACTCATCCCATTTCGCCTGAGCTAACCAATTGCTTACACTTTGGTAAAAACCAAGGAATTTGAGTAAGCCTGCGATCGCGATGAGCATACCAAGGAAGGCTACTAGTTGCGATCGCTGTGGGGGCGACAAAAAGTTGTTGAACCATTGGCGTAGAGTTGGCGAAATTTCCTGCAACGAAACTACCAGCGCTACTAAGGCTCCCGACATTCCCAACCACAAGTTATCAATGATTAATCCTAAAATTAGGATCGCGATCGCGGTGAGAATAATTAGGGAGATTGGCTCCTTAGCAGTTTTAGGCGACACCTGATTTTGTGCATTTGTCAATCTAGGCAATGGTAGGGTAGACAGATGCTGCTCTACTTGGCTTTTGGCAAGCAATGCTGGGGATTTACCATTTTCCAAGGTGTCCTCTGTGGTTTTGTGGGAACTATCTCCAGAGGGATTGGGTGGGATTGTCATAATTATTTTAGATTTTGGTGTAGTTACCGAGCATATGCTTTGCTTTCCGTGAAGCACAACAAAGTTCAGCAATTATTTCTTCTCACCAAAAAAAACGGAGAGGGTGAGATTCGAACTCACGGAACCTTTCGGCTCACTCGATTTCAAGTCGAGCGCAATCGACCACTCTGCCACCTCTCCAAACTTATCTATATTACCAATCCTTGGCACTTATGGCGACTGGTTGTAAACAGGTTGTTCTACAACAGCCTCAGAATGACTGTAGAGCAATTCCTCAGAAGCCACAGTATAATTCTTATCCACCCACACCAAAGAAATTTCCTCAACTACATTTCCTTGCAAGGAAACTATCGAAAAATTACGTAGTCTGTCAGTCTCCGTTGAAATAATCCGCGGGACCCTAGCAGAATTCAAGTACACTATCCCCGACTCACTATGAGAAACAATAGTTCGCGATCGCTCTTTGGTGTGACGCAGTCTATGGTGCATGTGACCAAAGGTAACTAGAGGGATAGTTTTACCCAGTGCTTGAGTTTGGGCGATCGCTTCAGCAAAATCTGGGTCGCCATGATCTCCACCAAGGGGTTGCCAGTCCTTACCACAGGGAGCTTCTGGTTCTTCTCCTAAACCAGTAGGACCATTATGACCGAGAAAAATGATCGTTGATTGGGGTGTTTTGGCTGCGGCTGTTACTATACGTTCAATCGATTCCTCAAAATTGCTAATATCGAACCGTTCCTGCAAAAATTCCTTATTTTTCCAATCTGGGCCACCCCAGCTGAAAGGACGACTTCCCACCACAGAAAGATTGAGTTCAGGGAAATCCAAATACCCATAACCCACATGGCTCTCACCGAGTAAATCTAACTGTTGTTGTACCCAGTTTTCGTGGTTATGGTCATAAGGACATTTTTTTCTGCCCCATTCTGAGGCAGTATACCAAGCATCATGATTCCCCATAATTACTGCCTTGGGTAGATCAAGGGTAGCAACCAGTCTTACCACATCTACCGACTCATTACCGAAATCCCCTACAAATAAAACTAAGTCAACACCCAACTGCTTAAGAGCAACATTGTCCTCTACTTCCCATTGGTCGTGAACATCCCCAACCACTGCGATTTTGACTGGTTGCTGGTGATAATTGGTCATAGATTGATATTTGTGGAACCCTTTTCCAGGATAATTGATACTCAATCCGGGTTTACTACGTCCGTTTTCAGCAAACCCCGAAAACCCTGTAGAGAGGTTGTATCCAACCTCTCTTTCTTTCTTCAGACTATTCAGTTAGGTTGTGAATATTTGTAACAAATATTGTTCTTATTCAGAAATTTAGGTGCTTTTTCATGAGTAATAACTAGAAGGCTGTTGTGCTTGAGTGTATCAAGTCATACCAAATCTGTTTTTATAACCCCCTTTTCAATTAGGGTAATTAACTCAGATTTCGTATCACTAGCTAGCTCTCCCAACACGATAATAATTAACTGTTTGATTTTTAAGAAATGTTTAGACAAGCCAAAATGTTGAATGATTCTACTTTGAGGGAAGACTTCCTATTACCATCAATTTCTCATCCAATTCTCTTGATAGCCAAGAAACTGTACGATGTGATTGTAATGTTTCTATTCACTGGTATTGCCATAGTAGTTTTGTTACTTTCCGCAATTGTCGCGGCTGTGTTTTCACCGGCAGGAACACAGAGCAATTCTCGTGACGAAGTAATGAGCGCCTGACGGCGAATTCAAAATTATTGCATTCAAAATTCATTCATTCGAGCAAATCCGGAATTAGTTTCAGTTTAGGTGCGATAGTTGACTTTTCGACCGATGAGCCAATAGGTAACCATTTTTCCTTTTCCCTTGATGGAAATCATACCCCGTTTCATAAATAAATACTTATTCTTTAATAGCTCATAAGTATTCTGACTCACTTGAATCCGTCCAGTTTGTCCCATTGATTCCATTCGAGATGCCACATTCACTGTATCTCCCCACAGGTCGTAGGAAAACTTTTTTGTACCAATTACTCCTGCTACTACAGGACCGGTGTGAATGCCAATGCGCAGACGAAAGGGTTGGTTATCCTGGCGTTTGAAGCGAGCGATTGTTTCTTGCATATCCAGTGCCATTTCAGCAACTGCTTCCACTTGATCCGGCATCGGAGTGGGAAGACCACCAACTACCATATAGGAATCACCAATAGTCTTGATTTTCTCCAAAAGATGCTGATCACTCAGTTGATCAAATTCAGAAAAGATTTGATTGAGCAAATCCACTAATTCTGTGGGAGAAGTAATAGCCGCCATTTCTGTGAAGTTAACTAAGTCAGCAAATAAAACTGTGGCTTGATCAAAACTATCGGCAATATTGTTTTCAGCTTGTTTCAATCTTCTAGCAACAGGAAGAGGTAGAATATTGAGTAGCAGTCCCTCTGCTCGTTGTCTTTGATAGCGCAGTGCTTCTTCCCAGATTTTGCGCTCAGTGATATCGATGATACTGCCTTCACAGTAGAGAGGTTGACCAAATTCGTCCCTCACTAGGTGGGCATTTTCCAAAATCCAGATGATGCTACCATCCCGGCGATAGACTTGAGAGACAAAATTGGTAATGCGATCGTGTGCCAGTATTAATTCCCAAAATTGGCTTCGATCCTGGGGACGAACGTAAAGTTGCTCATCAATGTTGGTAAAAGAAGCAATCAGTTCTTCTGGGGATTCGTAGCGCAGAAGAATTGCCAGAGCTGGGTTAGCACTTAAAAAATGTCCCTCAAGGGTGATCTGAAACAAACCCTTGTCAGTATTCTCAAAGATACTGCGATATCTCTCTTCCGCTTGACGCAAAGCTAACTCTGTTTGCTTACGTTTGGTGATATCACGAGCTACCCAGATTACTAAGTTAGCTGAAATTGGTGAGACACTAGCATCAAACCATACTTCTCGTCCCTCGATCTTCAGACTATACTCAGCTTTGAGTGTCTCTTGAGTCTCTAGGGCTTCTTGAATGTAGCTTAACAAGGTATCCGCTTGTTCTAGCTCAAACACATCATGAAAAGTCTTGCCAATGAGTTCGTTAGCAAGTTTGTAGGGGATAGTTGGATTGGTTGGTGCAATTTTGAGATAGCGTCCCTGAGCATCAAGCACGTAGATTAGTTCAGTCATTGCTGCAAACAGAGCATGGAGTTCTGCCTGAGAATCAAGAATTACTGCTTCAACTCGTCGGCGCTTAGCAATTTCTAGCTGCAACTGTTTCATTGCTGGTTCTAGTTGGCGGGATTTTTGCTCTAGGTATCCAACTTTTTCAGAGACATTAGCTAACAGTTCAATCACTGTATCTGAATTCCTTAGATTCTCCTGTTGGTGTCCTAACCAAGGTAGTGGTTTAATGGGATGGCTATCCCTTGTAACTAATTCAATTTGTCCACCTGACAAAATTCGTCCAATCCGAAATAGTTTCCTAAGATGATAATTTGGCTCAATGCAGACTAATCCACTAGGAGCCTCAAAGCTACTACCAACAGCCGCAGCTCTTACTCGCTCTACAGCAAATGACTCTGCTAATTCCACGGCTTGCTTCCAGAGATAGACTTGAGTATAGGCAGTTGCCATCTCTTCGGAAATAACTTGCTCTTTGCCATAGTAATGTCGAAAATCCTGGACAAACCGATGATTGTTCGATGTATCAAGACTCTGAAAATAGCTACCACTCCAGTAGTGGTTGACAGCTGCTTCTCCTAAGCTCTGTAGTTCAGCGGTGGTAAGGGTAACTGAGAGGATGGGAATCTCTGAAGGGTTAATTTCTGACTCAGCGTACTGCTGATAGAAAGCTCGGTTGCTTTCCCCATTGAGGGTATTGAAGATGATATTAGGAAGAACTTCCCCAATGCTAGCGATAATTTCTGCAAATTCTGTAGTTCCTGGAGAGATGTACTCTTCGGCAACAACTATACCCTTGTTTTCTTGGAGTTGCCCTTTAATGATTTTGTTGGCAGTACTAGAGAAAATTCCCTCGGAACCCAGAAGATAAAAGCGTTTTCTGTCATTTTGGAGCAGCCAGCTTACTGCTGACTCTATTGGTTGATTAGGACAAGAGCCAGTAGAGAAAATATTGGGGGAACATTCGAGTCCTTCATACTGCCAGGGATACCAAAGTTGAGCATTTAACTCCTCCAACACCGGTAAAACTGCTTTGCGAGTAGCAGAAATCCCACCGCCGAAGATGGTACTCACCTGAGCTTGTTGAATGAGTTTTCTGGCTTGGCATTGAAATTCCCTAGGATCAGAAGCGCCATCTGCACTGACTGGCTCAATGAGTTTTCCTAGAACTCCCCCAGTTTGATTGATTTGGGCAATAGCTACCAGTGCGGCTTTCTGTAGAGGTAGTTCACTTATAGCCATCTTGCCAGTTTTTGAATGCAGGATGCCGACTCGTACCCTTGACATAGTTAGTTAATGGTTAACTCATCCCCCGGAAGACAGCACGAGGGATTTCGTGTTAGCAAGTTGTTAGTTGTTGGTTGAATGCACAAGAAATCAAATAACAAATACCAAACAACCAAGCGGTGGGCGGCTATCCCTCCCATTCTTTAAAGGAATGGGCTTCCCGCCACTTTGGTGAAGTTTGCTCTTTAAAGATGCACGTAGATGTCTAATCGTTATTGAATGAATTTTGCGGGTAGCTACTTAACCCGTACTTTGTAATACAAAAATAGGGACTGTGGAACAGGAAAAATTGCAATTTCTGCTTCCCTTTATTTGCCCCTGTTGAGCCACTAGCTTGTGGAGAAAATGCCCCTAGTGCAGTTGGCAAGAGAATTTGCTTGATCCTACACCCGAGATGATGTCCTAACAATGTAACAATTTATTGCAATTTTTCTGGATTTTTGTTACATTTATTTACAATGAATAACCAAACTTGAGACCAACTAACTCGGAGTGCGGCAGAGTTGAAGTGTCTTTAGACTAGGTTCTTTTTCTCCCAACACAGCAACCCACCAGCCACAGCAAATGGCTGGTTTTTTATGGGTTGCGATCGCCAAACTCAGAGTATACTTGCCAGAGGTTACCGCTTCAGAGGAAAAAACACTAACCATGATTTTAATAGTTCCATTGATTCAGAGAAATAAATTGCTTGGCTAGAGAAATCATAGATGATTCTAAATTAGCGATTGTGAAAGCGATCGCTTTAAAACTCATATTCGTTGATAGCTGAACCTAATACCTAACACCTAACACCTAACACCTTTGATTATTCCTGCGGTTTGTTCAGAGCAATTTCTCTGCCTGCTATACTCTCAAGTGCTGCCACTGCTGCTCTCGAACCTGCCAGAATATCCCTTTCTTCTCCCCCCAAATAAAGGCGTCCGAAGCTGCCGACAGCTTGCACTTGCAGGATATTAATCAAGGCAGATTTCTCTGCTTCATTCGCTGCTAGGGCTGCATAGGCAGCAGGTTGAACTTCCAACACATAAAGGGTTTGTCCTGCCAATAGCATCTGTCCGCGTCTAGTGCGATTAATCAATTGTGTTTGGTGGGCATCAATATTACGAATAATCTGGCTAGAAATGATCCGGGGTTTAAGACGTTCTTGTTCTCTAACTCCCAATGCCTCCAGAATTGCCTTCCCAGCAGCTCTTGTATCACTCTGGCGACTGGAATGAACTTCCAAAAGACCATAAAGTCGTTCAACGAACTGCACTCCAGGACGAACTGAAGTGGCTTTGAGGGCGACATCGGTAATCCGGTTGATTTCAATACCTGGTGAGATTTCAACCCAGAGAGAGGTATCACCTGGCAGTGGCAGGAATCCTAAGGCTACTGTCCCCATATAAGCTGCGTGCTGAGGTTGCAAGCTGTCCAGAAATACGTAACTGCGCAGTTCTATACCCAAGGTAAAATCTCCGTCTAGTAAGGCAA
>JAAHGL010000005.1 GCA_010692635.1 Symploca sp. SIO2C1
TCTTTTGGTCGGAAGTAACTATGATGGAAAGCCGTGTGACGCGAAAGTGTCACGCACGGTTTGGGGAGAGGAATGAAGAAACACATCAACCGCAAGGTTGGAAGGTGCGCTTTGTTCCTACTCCATTTTCGCCTTTATTAGCCAATATCGGGCTGCACGGGTTAGAAAAATACATCAAGAGCATTAACCCAAAGCTAGGCATCATCAGATATGCGGATGACTTTATTGTTACCGCCAAGGACTCCGAATCCTTGGAGCGAGTGCTGATCCTGATCAAGCAATGGTTGTCAATCAGAGGTCTGGAGACTAATGAGAACAAGACTGGGATAGTTCATATCAATGATGGTTTCAACTTTTTGGGGTTCAACCTCCGCCAATACAATGGCAAGCTCTTGATTAAACCTCAGAAAGAAAAAGTCCTTGCCTTCTGCAAGAGGATAGGTAAAAGTCTATCAATGATGAAGACGAGAACCCAAGACGACCCCTCACTCCGAGAGTATTGGTATAAGCGAAGCCTAAAAATGGGAAAGAATCACTGGGCAAAAGGTTCCAAATATGAACAAATTGCCAAGCTCCAAGATTGGAGGTGTCCTGTATGCGGAGATAACCTACTCAATGGAGAAGAAATCGAAACCCATCATATTGTACCTGTGGCAGAAGGTGGACTAAACGACCGAGAAAACCTGATGCACCTTCACAGAGCGTGTCATAAGCAGGTACACAATAAACCCAAGTCAAAGGCTGGAAGTAAGGCTTGAGCGGTATGATTGGAGACAGTCACGTACCGTTCTCAGGGGAGGGGAGAGGGGCGACTCTCAAACCTTACCCGATAGCCTATGGTGTATTGATGAAAATCTGTACACTAAGTTCGCTGATTGAGAGAAGAATCCCCCTACCTTTAGGTTGGGGAGTGTCAAAATGTTAATTAAGGTTTTTGTTTCGAGTTATACAATAGAGCCAATGAGTAAACGGTGATCAGTGAACACAGACCAATGAGTGAGAAAAGTATCTATTCTGATTACTCTTAGGCTGATAACTGGTAAGTTGAGGACTGAACACGGTTTAATAAACCCCAAACACCAAACATTAAAAATATTTTGTGTGAACGTTCCCACGAATTCTATAGAACTTGATCTGAAAACTCTATTTCCCTTTGAACTCGATCAATTTCAGCAAAATGCGATCGCAGCTCTCAATGCTGGTAAATCTGTAGTGGTTTGTGCTCCCACTGGTTCTGGTAAAACCTTGGTTGGTGAGTATACCATTTACCGTGCTTTAGCACAAGGTGGTCGAGTCTTCTACACCACTCCCCTAAAAGCCCTATCTAACCAGAAGCTGCGGGATTTTCGGCAGCAGTTTGGTACAGAACAAGTTGGCTTGCTCACTGGCGATAACTCTGTCAACCGGAATGCTCCCATCTTAGTGATGACTACGGAAATCTTCCGGAATATGCTTTATGGCACACCGATTGGAGAAGTCGGTACATCCCTCGAAGGGGTTGATGTGGTGGTACTAGATGAATGTCACTACATGAATGACCGGCAACGGGGTACAGTGTGGGAAGAGTCGATTATCTATTGCCCTGCAAACATCCAATTAGTTGCTCTTTCTGCCACTATTGCTAACAGTGATCAGCTAACAGACTGGATGAATCTTGTTCATGGCTCAACTGAGTTAATTTATTCCAACTTTCGACCAGTTCCCCTACAGTTTAGCTTTGGTAACCCTAAGGGAATTTTCCCCCTGCTGGATCAACAAAAAACAAAGCTTAACCCTCGCCTGAAGCTCAAACGTCAAAAAGGTAGGGGAAGGGGAGGGCGCCCAGAAACTCCCAGTATCACCTATGTCTTGATGCAGCTACGGCAAAGGGAGATGTTACCAGCTATTTACTTCATCTTTAGCCGTCGAGGTTGTGATCAGGCGGTAGAAGAGTTAGGTTATTTGTCCTTAGTAAATCAACAAGAAGCAGCTGAACTAAAAACCAGAGTTGATCAATTCTTAAATCGCTATCCAGAAGCAGGTCGTGCTGGACAAATTGAACCCCTCTACCGTGGTATTGCTGCCCATCATGCTGGAATTTTACCAGCATGGAAGGGTTTGGTGGAAGAATTATTCGCAGCAGGATTGGTTAAAGTCGTCTTTGCTACGGAGACTTTGGCAGCAGGAATTAATATGCCTGCGCGCACAACGGTAATTTCAACCCTCTCTAAGCGCACTGACGATGGACATCGGCTCCTTAAACCTTCTGAATTTTTGCAAATGTCTGGTAGAGCCGGACGTCGGGGGATGGATACTACCGGCTATGTGGTGACTTTACAGACACCCTTTGAAGGAGCTAAGGAGGCGGCTTACCTGGCAACCAGTGGTGCAGATCCCTTAGTAAGCCAGTTTACTCCTACCTATGGCATGGTACTGAATTTGCTACAAACCCACAGCCATACTGAAGCGAAGGATTTGGTAGAACGTAGCTTTGCCCAATACCGAGCAACACTGTACCTCAAGCCTCTACAACAGGAAATTACTGAGCTGACTACAGAACTGACAAAAATTGATATTCAGCTAGCACCAGTGAATGTAGGAGAGTTGGCAAGTTATGAAAAACTTGCTGAACGTCTCAAAGAAGAACGCCGATTATTGAAAACTTTGCAAAAGCAAGCAGAAGAAGAGCAAGCCAAGAGCATCAGCCAAGCATTAATAGGATTAGAACCTGGAACAATCCTCTATCTCAAGGGGAAACATGTAAAAGTATCTTCTCCTATTCCAGCGGTACTAATAACCAAAGAAAAAGGGCAAGGTCAATCTCCTTATTTAGTATGCTTAAGTGCAACGAACCGATGGTATGTAGCCACAACAGCAGATGTGGTTGGTTTATCTGGTTTCGTTGAAACTGGGTATGGACAAAGGACAAATGCCCAATTCCTAGATATCGGTACTCTACAGCCACCAGACTCACTCAATCTGAAGCCAGGGGAAGTCAAACGGGGTACATCCCAAACAGAAACACTGAGTGCTTTAGTTCCTTCTAATGTAGAAATAGAGGTGGCTCCAGAAGTCATCGCCCAAGCGAAAGTAGTTGAAGCAGTTAAAACCCAATTGGATGAGCATCCTGTACGAGAGTGGGGTAATCCCTCTAAGCTGTTGAAACGTCATAACCGTCGGCTAGCATTGCAAAGCGAAATCAACCAGCTTCAAGCCGAATTTCGAGAACAACAAGCTCACCATTGGCAAGAATTTCTCAACCTGATGGAAATTTTAAGGGTATTTGATTGCCTCGATGAGTTAAAGCCCACACCTCAAGGACAAGCAACTGCTGCCATTCGAGGTGAAAATGAATTGTGGCTGGGTCTAGTTTTAATGTCAGGTAAACTTGATGAGTTGCCTCCCCACCATCTAGGAGCAGCAATGTCAGCTTTGGTTACTGAAACTCTTCGCTCTGGTAGCTATACTAACTACTCCCCTGCAGTTGCAGTGATGGAAGCATTAGATAGTTTGAAGCCAATGCGGCGAGATGTATTTAAGTGGCAGTATAAATATCGTGTGGGATTACCAGTATGGTTAGAGTATGACTTAATCGGTTTAGTAGAGGAGTGGGCATTAGGGGTCGAATGGAGTGAGTTATGCGCCAACACTAACTTGGATGAAGGAAACATTGTACGGATTTTGCGTCGCACAGTAGATATCTTATCCCAAATCCCTCATGTACCTGGAGTCTCAGAATCTTTGCGGCGCAATGCAATTCGTGCTATCCATTTACTAGATCGTTTTCCAGTTAATGAAGCTCTGACATAAGGGACTTTAGGTAGGGCTTCCTGCACGAGTGTGGAAGCTATACCATACTTTGCTTTCAATGATTTTTTAACCAAGTCTTGTGCAAGGTTTTTGTCTATAGAAGCTCATTTTCCTTGCACCGTAGTGGGAAATTCTCATTCCACCTAATACCTAACACCTAATACCTAACACCTTAAAATGATAAGTGGCTTTTATGTGGTGCTTTAGGCATTTATACTGATTTGACTCTATCCTTTTAATATCTGTGGCATATTCAATATCTAGTGAGCTGTTGCTGATTTTCTAGTTTTTGACAACTGGCTTGTGATTTTTGCTCAGGAGATTCAAAAGACGTTTGGCTGTAAGGAGGACTAAGGGAGCAGGGAATGACCGATAGTTTTGATTACTTGAACGGGTACAATCACCAATTTTCAACTTTAGTAGACCTGCTACATTACCGATCGCTACACCAACCTGACCGAATTGCTTATACTTTTTTACTGGATGGGGAAACATCGAGTATAAGTCTAACTTATCAGGAGTTAGATCAAAAAGCACGGGCGATCGCAGCTGTGCTTCAGCGACAAGGAGCTACTGGTGAACGAGCTTTGCTGCTCTATCCACCGGGTTTGGAGTTTATCGCTGCTTTTTTTGGTTGTTTGTATGCCGGTGTGGTAGCAGTTCCAGCTTATCCACCTCGAGCAAATCAAAAGCTTTCCCGTCTTCAGGTAATTGTCTTAGACTCCCAAGCAACTCTGGCTCTTACTACTACATCCTTGTTAGCTAATATAGAGAGTCGCTTTGCCCAGGATACTACGGGAGAAGCGATGCGCTGGCTCGCTACTGATAATCTGAACAGTGACCTAGCATCGGAGTGGAACCAAACTAATGGTGGTGAGAGTACTTTAGCTTTTCTGCAGTATACCAGTGGCTCAACAGGTACACCGAAGGGTGTGATGATTACCCACGGTAATCTACTGTTTAATTCAGCCTTGATCAATCAGTGTTTCCAGGACACTCCCCAAAGTTTAGGTGTATCCTGGTTACCTCCCTACCACGACATGGGATTAATTGGTGGTGTGATTCAGCCTCTGTATGTGGGGGCTCCGATGATTCTGATGTCGCCAGTGGACTTTCTCCAGAAGCCTTTACGTTGGCTAAAAGCTATTTCCCACTACCAAGCTACTACCAGTGGTGGACCTAATTTTGCCTATGATTTTTGTGCCAGTAAGATTACTCCTCAACAACTGGCTACTCTGGACTTGAGCAGCTGGGAATTAGCTTTCACTGGTGCTGAACCAGTTCGTGCTGAGACATTGGAGCGGTTTGTTACTACTTTTGCTTCCTGTGGCTTCCGCCGGGAAGCATTTTACCCTTGCTACGGCATGGCTGAGACGACTTTACTGATTGCCGGTGGTTTGAAAACAGCACCCCCTGTAGTTTCGGAGGTAGATGGCTCGGCTCTAGAGCAAAACCAGGTAGTGCCAGCACCAGCAAATTCAGAAGGGACTAGGACTATTATAGGTTGTGGTCGAACTTGGTTAGAAGAGAAAATAGCGATCGTTGAACCTGAATCTTTGACTAAATGCGCAGCTTCCCAAGTAGGTGAAATTTGGGTTTCTGGAGCGAGTGTGGCTCAAGGTTATTGGAATCAACCAGAGAAAACTCAACAAACTTTCCATGGCTATGTAGCAGATACCGGAGAAGGGCCATTTCTGCGCACTGGAGACTTGGGATTTGTACACGATGGTGAGCTATTTGTTACTGGTCGCCTCAAGGATTTAATTATCATTAGAGGTCGTAATCATTATCCTCAGGATCTTGAATTGACGGTGGAGCGTAGTCACCCAGCATTGCGTTTGGGTTATGGTGCAGCCTTTGCTGTTGAAGCAGAAGATGAGGAGCGACTAGTCATTGTTCAAGAGGTTGAGCGGCGTTATCTGCGGAATTTAGAGGTAGAGGAGGTAATTGGAGCGATTCGTCAGGAAATAGCTCAAGAGCATTCCCTACAACCTTTTGCGGTTTTACTAATTAAGACCAATAGTATCCCCAAAACTTCTAGTGGTAAGATTCAACGCTATGCCTGCAAAGCCGGTTTTCTACATGACAGTCTGGATGTAGTGGGAGAGTGGAGAGAGGTTAAACAGGCAATAAGCAACCAACAACCAACAACCAACAATCAACAACCAACAACCAACAGCAAACAACCAACAACAAACAACCAACAACAAACTATTCAAACCTGGTTAATCACGCAGATTGCCAAGGGATTGGGTGTCAAACCCCAAGAAATCGATATTCGGGAACCTTTTTCCCGCTACGGCTTAGATTCAGTGGCGGCAGTGAGGCTATCAGGAGAACTAGAAGAATGGCTAGGACGCAAGCTTGCTCCGACTTTAGCCTATGATTACCCTAATATTGAGACTCTGGCTCGCTATCTGAGTAACGAAGAGCTTGCACCACCAACTCATTTTCCCGAAAGAAGACAAAAAGCGACGAAAAGGGTTAGTGCTGCTGATGAGGTAATTGCCATTATTGGCATCGGTTGCCGCTTACCAGGAGCGAAAAATCCCCAAGCCTTTTGGCAGCTTTTACGGGATGGTGTGGATGCGATTACAGAAGTACCAGCCAATCGCTGGCATCAGGAAGTCCAAAAACCAATCCCTCAATGGGGAGGTTTTCTGGAACAAGTAGATCAATTTGACCCCCAGTTTTTTGGGATTACCCCACGAGAAGCTCAAAGTATGGACCCCCAGCAACGGCTGTTGCTGGAGGTGAGCTGGGAGGCGTTGGAAAACGCAGGAATTGCTGCTGAAAAGTTGGCTGGGAGTGAAACCGGGGTATTCATCGGCATTAGCAGCTATGATTACTCCCGATTACAGTTCCCCGATGATCCCTATTCTGGTACTGGTAACGCTCTGAGTATTGCGGCGAATCGCTTGTCCTATATGCTGGATGTACGGGGACCTAGTTGGTCCGTAGATACAGCTTGCTCCTCATCTTTGGTAGCGGTTCACCAAGCAAGGCAGAGCTTGCAACAGGGAGAGTGCCAACTAGCACTGGCAGGTGGGGTCAATCTAATTTTATCCCCTGAGTTGAGTATAACCTTTGCCCAGGCTGGTATGATGGCAGCGGATGGACGGTGTAAGACCTTTAGCGCTGATGCAGATGGTTATGTCCGGGGTGAAGGTTGCGGTATAGTTGTTCTTAAGCGGCTTGCTGATGCCCTCAAAGATGGAGACAATGTACTGGCGCTAATCAAAGGTACAGCAGTCAATCAGGACGGTCGTAGTAATGGACTCACTGCACCAAATGGACCAGCACAACAAGCTGTTATCTGTCAAGCTCTAGAAAATGCTGGGGTAGAACCAGCGGAAATTAGCTACTTTGAGGCTCACGGCACTGGTACATCCCTAGGAGATCCTATTGAGGTCAATTCTCTCAAACAAGTATTAATGAAGGGACGCTCTCTCGAGCAACCTTGCTGGCTGGGTTCAGTCAAGACAAATATTGGTCATTTGGAAGCAGCTGCCGGGATTGCAGGTTTAATCAAAGTAGTCCTCTCCCTCCAACATGCCAAAATTCCCCCTCACTTACATTTGCAGCAGCTCAATCCCCATATTGATCTAGACAATACGTCCTTAGCAATCCCAACTGAGCTACAAGAATGGCAAATTAGTCAGGAACGTCTTAGTCAGGAACGTCGATTAGCTGGTGTAAGTTCCTTTGGATTTGGAGGCACTAATGCCCATATAATCCTGGAAGAAGCTGTTGCAACAGCTCCTATAACAGCAGAAGTTGAGCGTCCACAACACTTATTAACCCTTTCTGCAAAAAGTGAGCAGGCTTTAGTAGAACTAGCTCAAGCTTATGCAACTTATCTACAAAATCCTACAGCATCCTTAGCAGATATTTGCTTCACCGCCAATACCGCGCGGACACATTTTGAGCACCGCCTTGGTATTATTGCTGAATCTACTACCCAGTTGCAGGAGCACCTTTCTACTCTTGCCATTGGTAAGAAAAGTCGTGGACTATTAAGGGGAGAGCTATCTAGTACCCCATACCCAAAGCTAGCCTTCCTCTTCACAGGTCAGAGTTCCCAGTATGTAGATATGGGAAGACAACTCTACCAAACCCAGCCTACCTTCCGTCAAGCGATCGACCGCTGTGCTGAAATTTTGCACCCCTATTTAGAAAAGCCTTTACTTGACGTTCTCTATCCCAATCTAGGGAATGGGAAACAGATAGTAGGGAACAGTGGCAATTACATTGATGAGACTAATTATACCCAACCAGCCTTATTTGCCCTAGAGTATGCCCTTGCCCAGTTATGGCAGTCTTGGGGTATAGAACCAACAGTAGTACTGGGTCACAGTGTGGGAGAATATGTTGCCGCTTGTGTAGCTGGGGTATTCAGCCTTGAAGATGGTTTGAAGCTGATTGCCAAGAGAGCGTGTTTAATGCAAGCTCTACCAAAGACAGGCGAGATGGTGGTGGTATTTGCCTCGGAAACAGTTACTCGAGCTGCGATTCAACCTTATGCTGATGCCTGTGCGATCGCAGCGGTTAACGATCCAGAGAATATCGTTATTTCTGGAGAAGAGCAAGCGATCGCTGCTGTAGTTACCACACTAGCAGCGGAAGGAATCAAAACCCAAAAATTACAAGTTTCCCATGCTTTCCACTCCCCCTTAATGGAGCCAATGCTAGAGGATTTTGAGCGGATTGCTTCAGAAGTTACCTACTCATCCCCACAAATAGACTTAATTTCTAACGTCACAGGAGAACTAGCAACCACAGAAATTACCACCCCGGAATATTGGTGCCGTCATGTGCGAGAGGCAGTAAGATTCTCAGCCAGTATGGAAACCATCCTGAGCCAAGGTTATGAAGTATTGGTAGAAATAGGACCCAAACCAATCTTACTGGCAATGGCTCATAACTGCCTGCCAGAGGTAAAAACGCAAAACTTTGCCTTGCTACCCAGCCTAAGCCAAGGGAAGTCGGATTGGCAGCAAATGCTCCGCAGTCTAGCAACTTTATATCTCCACGGTATACCAGTAAACTGGTCTGGCTTTGACCAATATTATCCTCGTAGCCGGGTAGTATTGCCAACCTACCCCTTCCAGCGACAACGGTATTGGGTGGAGATGAGGAGACGCGGAGACGCAGAGACACGGAGACACGGAGACAATTCTCAAACAACAAACAACAAACAACTATTCCTAGATTGGCTCTATGAAGTAGAGTGGCAACCAAAGGCACGTCAAAGTCAAGATAACTTGCAACATGCAGTAACTGTAGCTCCCAAGGAACAAACAGACTCCGCACAAATTCCCAATAAAACACCATCAGGCAGTTGGCTAATTTTAGCTGATACCCAAGGAATTGGTCGGCAGTTGGCAACTATTCTGAGAACTAAGGGAGAGATTTGTACCCTCGCCTTTCCAGGAAAAGAGTATCAACAGTTAAGTGAGCAAGAGTTCAGCCTCAACCCAGCTAATCTAGCTGACTTTCAAAAGCTGTTGGAGACAGTGGAAACTACTCAGAATCCTTTACGGGGAGTAGTGCATTTGTGGGGTTTGGATCAAGTAGAGACTAAAGACTTGACAGAAACTACTTTAAATGATGGCATATATCAAGGATGCGGTAGTACTCTGCATTTAGTCCAAGCTTTAATCAAGACAAAATTTGCTCAATCCCCTAATCTCTGGTTAGTCACACGAGGATCTCAGCCAGTAGGAAGGGAACCTAAAGTTCTAGAAGTAAGTGGCTCTCCCTTATGGGGAATGGGTAAAGTCATCGCCTTAGAACACCCAGAACTCAACTGTGTTCGGATAGACTTAGACCCTGAAGCTCCACCAAACGAGGTACAAGACTTATTTGAGGAAATTTGGTCAGAGCAAATAGAGGCAGGAAACCGACAAACCTTAGAAGATCAAGTAGCTTTCCGTGCTGGTATACGCCAAGTAGCGAGACTGATACACCGCCGCCAAAACAAAGATACCCTTGTTATAAATATCCCATCTTTCCGTGAAGATAGCACTTATCTGATTACTGGTGGTAATGGTGGTTTAGGTTTGCTGGTATCTCAATGGATGGTAAAACAGGGAGCACGACACCTGGTATTAGTAGGACGCAGTACTCCGAAAGAGGTAGTTAAGGCACAGATACAAGAGCTAGAACAAGCGGGAGCTGAAGTAGTATTTACCCAAGCAGATGTATCTGAGGCAGAGCAAGTTGCTAAGGTGCTAGCAGAAATAGAGCAATCCCTACCACCTTTGCGGGGGGTTATCCATGCTGCCGGAATTCTAGATGACGGCATTCTGTTGCAACAAACTTGGGAGCGCTTTCACCGAGTTATGGCTCCCAAAATCAAAGGAGCTTGGCATCTACATAATTTAACCCAGAATCAATCCTTAGACTTCTTCATCCTCTTCTCTTCTGCCGCTGCTCTGTTGGGTTCTCCCGGACAAGCAAACTATGGAGCAGCAAATGCTTTTCTCGATGCTTTAGCTCATTATCGTCGTGCTCAGGGACTACCAGGATTGAGCATCAACTGGGGAGTTTGGTCAAATATCGGACTTGCAGCCAAAAGCCAAGCACAAGAGCGGATTAAAATGAAGGGAATAGATGCGATCGCTCCAGAGCAAGGATTGCAAATTTTCGGTCAGTTACTCACCGAAAACCCAGTTCAAGTTGGGGTTTTACCAATCAGATGGTCAGATTTACTGGCAACTCTACCCCCCGGCATAGAACCACCTTTCCTCAGTGAGATTGCTCAAGAAGTCCAATCCCAACAAACCCAGCAAGATACAGCTGAGTCTCAACAGCACGAAAAAGTCATCTTCGAGCAACTGCTGGCAATGTCAGCTACTCAACGAGAGGAGTTTTTATTATCCTATCTTCAGCAACAAATTGCTCAAGTACTCCAACTTCAGCGATCGCAACTTCCTCTCAGCAGGAATCTCCTCGACCTAGGAATGGATTCTCTCATGGTAATGGAGGCCATTAATCTCCTCAAGCAAGACCTCCAACTCATGTTATACCCCAGAGAATTCTATGAGCGACCCAGAATTGACACCCTAGCTAAGTATATTGCCACCGAATTCCAGCGAGTCCATAGTCCAGTTAGTAGGGAGCAAGTAGAGACGCCGAGACACGGAGACGCCGAGACACGGAGACGCCGAGACAATTTACATATTCCCAATTCCCAATTCCCAATTCCCAATTCCCAATTCCCAATTCCCAATTCCCAATTCCCAAACAAAAAACTCCCCAGCATCATCTTTATTCTTTCAGGTCCTAGATCCGGTTCAACCCTACTCAGAGTCATGCTAGCAGGTCATCCGGATCTCTTCTCCCCACCGGAACTACACCTGTTGCCATTCACTACTATGAAAGAGCGACACCAAGAACTGACTCTTTCCTTTTTAGGAGAGGGATTGCAACGAGCCTTCATGGAAATCATGGGAATTGATGGAGCTGCCAGCCAAGCTTTGGTGGAGGATCTGGAGTCCCAGAACTTATCGATTCAGCAAGTCTACGCCAAGCTTCAGAAACTAGCAGGTAAGCGCCTACTAGTAGATAAATCTCCCACCTATGCCATGAGTCAAGAGACATTGGCACGAGCAGAACAATTATTTGCTGGAGCAAAATATATTCATTTAGTGCGTCATCCCTATGCCATGATCGAATCATTTGTCCGTCTGCGCATGGATAAACTAGTAGGCAAGGGTGATGCTAACCCCTACCAGTTAGCAGAACAAGTCTGGACTAATAGTAATCAAAACATCCTCAATTTATTCCAGCAGCTAGAACCAGAGCGTCATTATCAAGTTCATTATGAAGAGTTAGTTAAAAATCCAGCTCAGGTTATGGGAGGTTTGTGTCAATTTCTGGGTATCCCCTTTGAACAAGAACTCTTAAAACCCTACGAAGGCGATCGCATGACGGATGGTGTTCATCCCAAATCCTCACCAATTAACGATCCTAACTTTCTCAAGCATAACAAGATTGACCCCTCCCTCGGAGAAACCTGGAAAACCATCAAGCTACCTCATCAACTAGGAGAATCTGCACTACGTTTAGCTAGCCAGTTAAAGTACGAATTACCTAGGGAGCAGGGGAAGAAAGAAGGGGAAGAGAGGGAGGACAAGGAAAACAAGGTAGATAAAATATTATCTACTAACACAATCCCCAATTCCCAATTCCCAATTCCCGATTCCCAATTCCCAGCTATGAGAGAATCTTACCTGGATATTCGCAGCCATCGATTATGTCTGTGTACCTGGGGACCAGAAGCAGGACCTTTAGTACTTTGTCTCCACGGTATCCTCGAACAAGGAGCAGCTTGGGAAGAAGTTGCTGTTCCCTTAGCCAAAATGGGTTACCGTGTAGTTGCTCCCGACTTGAGAGGACATGGACGCTCATCTCATATCGGTAAAGGTAATTCTGCCCATTTAGTGGACTTTTTGGGAGATGTTGATGCAATTGTTGCAGAACTTACCGACCAACCATTTATCCTAGTAGGGCATTCCATCGGTTCAGTAGTAGCAGCCATGTATGCCAGTGTGCGCTCCCAGAAAGTGAGAGCCTTAGTTCTAGTTGATACAGTACTTCCCTCTGATGGTAATGACAATGAAGTTGTTGAGCAACTAGCCACTCACTTAGATTATCTCACCTCTCCTTCTGAACATCCTGTATTTCCTGATGTGGCTACAGCTGCCTCTCGCCTACGCTTGGGAACTCCTAAGATGTCAAAAGCACTAGCTCTCAAACTCGCTCAACGAATTACCGAACCCTATGATGGTGGCGTGCGTTGGCGCTGGGATCCGATGTTGCGTACTCGTACTGGCGTCGGCTTCAATGGCAATTCTTTCCCCAAAGCCAGATACCTCGAACTACTCCGGCAAATTCAAGCACCAATTACCTTAATCTATGGAGATACCAGTCAATTAAATAGAACTGATGATTTGTCTGAACAACAAGCAGTAATGCCGCAAGCAAAGCGAGTATTCCTCTCTGGAGGACACAACCTTCATATTGATGCTCCCCAAGCCATAGCAAATTTGATTGCTGAAGCAGCAATGAATTGTAAAGTTTAACTCATCCCCTGGAAGACAGCACAAGGGATTTCGTGTTATTAGTTGTTAGTTGTTTGTAAAAAAACAAATAACTAACAACTAATAACAAATAACAAACAACCCAATTATGTCGTTTTTGGAAATTCTCTGGGAAATTCCCTTATCCTGTTTATCCTTTCTATTTTCCAGAGTACTGAGATTTGTTATGCAAACTCTGGGCAGATTTTATACTGCTCCTAGCCAACAAAATCTTGAGTGGCAGCTCATCTGTGCAGAGTTTTTTGCAAAACCCATCAAGCTACTTTGGGCGATGACTAGAGCTCGTTGGAACCTTCATGCAATTGTTGCTATTGTTGGTTCGATTGAGGTCAAAGAATCCCTGAGCATAGATATTGCTTCAGCCCAAAAATCAGCAAAATCATGGACAATAGTCGTTTATACTCCACCAAGCTTTAACACTATTACCAGTATCAGCTCTCTGACTATTTCTGAAGAAACTCAATGGCAATCACTGCAACTAAAACCTGGTAAATACTTACTTGGTTTGAGGTATTATCACTGGTCAGAGCAAGTAGAATTTCCAGCAATTAAGGCAGATGGAGTAAAGGTAGTTGAAGCCAAAACTATTAATGCCCCAAAGGATATCAACAAATTTTACTACGATTTAATCAAAAGGAAAAATTTTATCCATGTCTGTTTGAACTACTATGTCTTTAACCTGCTACGATTTAAGCAATGGTTACCTCAAAAGTTTGTTGAAAAAGTATTTTTACCTGTACCCAATCCAGAAACAAAATTTTATTTTGGGGCTCTTAAAGCAGGAGAAATATTACAGTTTAAATTAGATTCTTTACTTTTCAACAACTATGATGTTTATTTCAGTTTATACAGTCGTGAATGTTTCGCATTGGAATGGTATCCGATCACTGAACAAGAAAAGAGTACATCTCCTAGTCCAGGGAAATGTTTATATGTAGTGCGGATTCATCAAAAGTTTCCCCAACAGGAAGCTTTTATTAGCGATTGGGTAAGCATCACAGTTGTTTGAGAAAATTAAAAATTACCTGAAGGAGTGATATTTTATCAGGAACCCATACGTTCCAGGAAGGGTGAGAACGTAGGTGCTGACCAATGTAGAGGAAGACTCTGCTCCACACGATATCCTTGCTCTAGATGGAAGCGAAGCAATCTTTCTGCCCCTTCGTAGTCAGCGATTTCAGCACCTTCCCAGATCACCTCAGCAGTACCTGTGAGATAGAGCAGATCGCCTTGATCAAAATCTACAAACAGCAGTCCAGCTCTGGGATTCAACTCCAAGTTGCCGAAAGTATTGAAGTGAAAATTACCCGAAAAATCAGGAATGGTTAGGGTGGAATCACCATCCACTCGTACAAACCCAGGCTTCCCACCGCGATGGGATACATCAACGCCACTGGCAGCCCCAGCCAATTTTGCCTGATATGCGGTGGCAATGAAAAAAGTATCTGATGCGTTAATAATGGCTTTATCAATTCCTGATAACACAGTGAATTCATCAACTGACTTTGGCGCTCCTGGCAAGAATTCACCCAATTCAGCCGTTCGAGCTTGAATATATTGAGGACAGTTGCCAAAACTTTGTTGTACCTTCACCTCAAAAACATTCCCATCAGTTGAACTAACAGTTCCGTTCAAGCGATTGCGACGGCGAGTGTGCAACTCTATTCCAAGAAAGCCGATATCGATGTTGGTAGCCAGAATCTTGGTTAAAGGATCGCCAAATAGAGGTTGTGCGCTCACTCGCAAACTGTACTTGTCTGGTGTAGAGAGAAAGCCAGGTTCTCCCACCAAGATGGAGGCCCAAGGTTTTCCTTCTGCATCGACAGTGCCGACTATAACATAAGGCAATTGGGCAAAGAACTGACGAAACTGTTCTGGCAGATAGTCTCGGATCACCCGCCGTCCTTGTTTGTCCATCCGTTCGTGTATATTAAAACGGGCTTGAATCGCTAGTTCACCGGCATGAAAAGGTGAGTCACTGCTGGCCCAGCCTGGATTTACCATTGTGGATATCCTCCCACTCAAAGACTAGTAGTACAAGAAGGCGGGTGAGCGAAAAAAAGGGTGGGGAGATGGGGAGATGGGGAGATAGGGAGATAGGGAAACAAAGGAGAAATAATAATTTGAGAGGATACTTTGCTATAAATCCCACTTCATATTTCGTTCACCCCAAGAAGGCAGAAAGCGGAAGGGGAGAAAGCCTACTGTAGAAGCTTTTTAACCTTTTTTAACTGGTCACTTATTTCCGCCAAACTGCACTAGTTGTTTAAATGCCTGCCATTGGGATGTAGTTAGGAAGTTGCTTCACTCGTTCAATCCAACTCAAGATATGGGGATAGGCGTCCAAATCAACTTTGCCATCTCTAGCCAAAGCCACATAGGGGAAAACCGCGATATCGGCAATTGTCGGATGCTCAAACTCTAGCCATGTATGGGTCTGTAAATGCTGATTCAGTTGAGTCAGAATCAAGTTAGACCGCTCCTGGGCACGTTCTATGTTAATGCTGCTCACACCAAATAGGTAATAAAGTCTAGCATTGCCCGGTCCTTGCACCACCTCTCCGGCGGATATCGATAGCCAGCGGATAACCTGTGCTAGGGCTAAAGGAGCGATAGGAAGCCACTGTTGGTCACCATATTGCTGTGCTAGGTACACTAAAATAGCTTGGGAATCAGCTAGTACGGTATCACCATCAACTAGAGTCGGAACCTGCCCAAACGGGTTCAGTGCTAAGTATGCTGACGACTTATGTTCCCCTTGCATCAAGTCGATCTTAATCCATTCGTAGTCAACTTTTAACAGTTCTAGCAATAAACGAACTTTGTAGCTGTTACCAGAGAGTTCATGACCGTAGAGTTTAATCATTGGAGTTAATCTTAGACAAATATCAAAAAAATGTACCGTTCGTTCGGTGTACTTTGACTATACCGAACGAACGGTACATTAGTCAACTACTCAAATCTACGATCTTGATCATGACGGTAAAATTAATCTGAATCTTGACTGATATGTTCAGTAGCCCATCCTTGGGATGGAGCAATCAGTACCTGCAAGATCTTATCAGGATTGTTGAAATCACCGACAATCCGTCGGGCAGGCAAAGGCCAGACTCGAAGGAGTGTCGGTGTAGCTGAAATCTGATTTTCTTCTGCCTGCTCTGGGTGCTTGAAAATATCAATAATTTTTAGGCTATAAGGATGACGAAGGGAATTCTCTAACAACTGGTGTAGGTTCTTGAGAATATCCTCGGTTGTCTCACTATGCCCGGAAATAAATAAACGAAGTACATAACCGACAGTACTTTGTGAGCCAGGTTTAGGCGAAATAGCCCTAGACTCAGAAGGTGATAGCGGTAGCGATCGCAAATTATTGGCTCTATCTTTTGTTCCTAAGGCATCCGATGCATCCGGTTTTACTCTAGCTACCTGTGTCCCTCTACCTTGATCAGCCATGTTATCAGGCAAAGGCAATTCTTGCTGTAATGATAGCGCTGCATCTTGGTTAGCTAAATTGACTCTGGTGGCATATTCTACAGTTGAAGTGCTCGAGTAAGGTTCAACCTGATTTTCAGCTCTTCTATCAGAGGAGTAAGAGTAGGAGAATCTCTGAGTCTGTTCAAAGCGTACGATTAAGTCATGATCTTCCCAGAGTTGGGGAAACTGATGGCGATAGGTTTCCAACACCATCGGCTCCCACAACTCTTTTTGCCAGGAAGCTACCTGCCATACTAGATTGCTGGTACTAAACAAAGCACTCAGTAATGCCTGATGATGTTGCACCGGGCGATAAAGTTCTGCAGCTGTTCGCAGTTGCTTGGTCCTAGGATCTAGCCACTTGTCAATAGTGGCAGTATAGCCAGGTATCAAAAAATGAGGTGGTTCTGGCAAACCCAATATGTCTTGGAGAGCAGCACACAAATGCAGGTGCCAGCGACCCTGCTTACTGGGATCAATACAATAAATTAAATCCCCCCCAGGTGTAAAGAGGGCAATCCCTTTAAACAGCTGGGGAAAGGAAGGTTTGTTTTCACTCAAGGCAAGCAGCTCAAATTCTTAGACTCTACCTCGTAACATTTGGGCCATTTCATTCTGGGTGGGGGACATTTCTAAGGCAGTTTCCTCAGTAATACGTCCTTCTTGATACAGATTAAAGAGAGACTTATTCATGGTGATCATGCCATCATATTCACCATCCTCCATCAACGGTGTAATTTCGTCGTACTTGGCATCCCGAATGTAATCCTTAATTGCTTCAGTATTCACTAGGATGTCATGGAAAGCAGCACGTTTACCATCGGTGGTACGGCATAAACCCTGGGAAATGATCGCTACTAGAGATTCAGCAAGTGCTACTCGCATCGCGTGCTGTTCTTCAGCAGAGTAAAGATTAAGAAGTCGCTCAATGGATTTGACTGCACTGTTAGTGTGCAAGGTTCCCATTACTAGGTGACCCGTCTGAGCAGCTTTTAAGGCAGTGTTGACAGTTTCTTTATCCCGCATTTCCCCAATTAAGATGATATCAGGGTCTTCCCGTAAAGAAGCTTTGAGGGCGTGATCAAACTTTAAGGTATTGATGCCCACTTCTCGTTGCTTAATTAGGGATTTACGGCTTTTATGTACAAATTCAATTGGGTCTTCAATGGAGATGATATGCTTGGGCATCTCCTTATTCACGTAATCCACCATCGCAGCCATACTGGTGGATTTACCTGAACCTGTAGGTCCAGTAACTAAAATCAGACCTTTGTGTTCATGGCAAATATCCCTGAACACTAATGGTAGACGTAGCTGCTCAATGGTCAAGATCTTAAGGGGAATTAAGCGCATGACCATTGCCGGTCCGGTTAGGGTATCAAAGATATTGATCCGCACACGGGCAAAATCATACTGAGTTGCACCATCAAATTCTAGGTTATCTTGAAAGCGCCGAACTTCTTCATCTGTCAGGACTTCGTGGAGCCAGCACATAAATGTTGTCCGATCCGTTTCCGGGAAATTAGTGATCTCCATTTCACCACGGTTACGGATACGGGGTTTTTCACCAACACCCATATGGATGTCGGAATATCCATTGTCGTAAGCATAACGGACAAGCTTCGCTAAAGTTGGCTGCCCATCTGGGAGAGTAGGACGAGGTGATCGCTTTTGGGTTCGACGGTCTGATGTCCTGGATACAGCTGCAGTTTGCCCTGGGGCTGCCGCACGAGGGGGAGGTGGTGCAACAGCTCCCGGTTTACCGCCTCTTGCCACCATTGGTATGGTTTGTGCAGACATCACTTCCGTTGGCTCTGCAGATGTCACTCCACCCGCTTGGTTACTTTTTGCTGATTTGGGCATAGTTTGGGAAGGCATTACTTCCGTTGCCTCGGAAGCAACAGTCTTGGGAGTATTACCTCTCGGTGGCGGTGGTGGTGGCGCTGGTGGAACACGGGGAGGTGGTGGGCTCGGTGGACGCTGTGAGTCTGTCATCTTGAAAACTCGCTGAAGACTCCCGTTATAGCCCTAAGGCGATTGGGGAGAGGAAAGCGGGGCGAGATTTACCACCTTCCAAAGAACACATTTTGGTTTAACTACTTGGTTGCAGAGCTTGGGACTTGCTACTAGAAGGATTGTACTAACTATTGTTAATAATATTCCTTAACTTGAGGATTCAATATCATCCTATTCACCACAAGATTAATTAATCTACTTGTCATTATTTTAAATGTTACCGATGAAACTCCCGAAAAATGAACTACCAATTGATTTGTCCTGTGCAACTCGCTGGCAAAAATTATGAGAATAATATCCAAAAGATATAAGAAATGTTAAGCGTTCTCTGGCAACATTGTCCGTAAGTATGGAAGACCAATTATTTGTAGTTCAGTTGACTCGCTCATAAGAGTGAAAACAAAGACTAGTTAAGACTTATAGCTATCGAAATATATTAGAGTTCGGTTTTTCCTCGAAGTTATAGTCCTTGTAACAATTACGAGGGGTTGTGAATCATAAATATTTGGCAGTGAATGTAAATTTTTCTGAATATCAGCTCATTTTACCTAAGACTATCTCTATACTGTTCTTCATCCCCTTTAATTGAAAGGGTTTGATTCAAGGATTTTGCGGAAAATTTCATTAAAAAAAAATAAAGGAGAAACAATCATGGAACTGACCTCAAGAGAAGGCTTGGCGAAGACTTATTCTTTAGCAATGGTCAAAAGCTTTTTAATTTGGACTTTTACATTAGGAGTTTGCTTGTTGGTCGTCGGTTTTCCGTTGATCGTCTTAATGGTCACAATCGGCGTTATGATGGCGATTACCCTACAAGCGGTTCTACCAATGAGTGCTGTTTTGTTAGTGACAGGTATACTGGTTGGAGCCAACGTTTTGGTGGTTGTACTCGGTGCTGGGATTTTAACCTTGAAAGGTATCCGTCCTCAGGAAGTTAGTTGGTTGAGCTGGTTACACGGTGAAGCTAATGTTCTGCATACTCCTGTTTTTGCAGCTTGCCCACTCACTTGTGATATTCAAAAGTAGAAATTAAATATAGCGTTTCTCATTTAGATGGAGGTACAAAGATCCTGGTTTTTGGGAATGGGGAATAGGGAATAGGGAATAGGGAATAGGAGGTGTACCTCACGGATGAAAGAACTGCTATAGATTCAAAATTATGGATGAGTTAGAAAAACTCACCTATATTGCAGGGGAGGGGCGACATTTAGTTGCCCCTATATTTTTTTATAAAGGGAGATACGAAGTAGGGAATATAGATTAGCAAAAAATTTATCATGAGTTAGGTAGATAAGAACAGGCAAGATGCCTGTTCCACAGGATTTTTGTCAAACTCTTACTAATGACAAATGACAAATGACAAATGACAAACAACAATTGTTTACCTGTCTACAGAACCCATAATGATATCAATGCTGCCGAGAATTGCCATAATATCAGCAACCTTCATACCTCGTAGGAGATTAGGCAGAATTTGCAGATTGTTGAAATCTGGTGCGCGAATCTTCCAACGCCAAGGAAAGACATTATCATCTCCGATGATGAAAATACCCAATTCACCTTTGCCAGATTCCATACGCACATAATGCTCACCAGCAGGAATCTTGAAAGTAGGAGCAATTTTCTTACCTTGGAACTGATAGTCAAAATCGTTCCACTGGGATTTTTTCCCTTCTGCCATACGCTTGGCTTCTAGGTTCTCGTAAGGACCACCGGGTAGTCCTTTCAACGCTTGACGGATAATTTTGAGTGACTCCCGCATCTCCCGAATACGCACCAAATAACGGGCAAAGCAATCACCAGCGGTTTCCCAGTGTACTTCCCAGTCGAAGTCGTCGTAGCATTCATAATGGTCAACTTTACGTAAGTCCCACTTAACACCAGAAGCTCGCAGCATAGGACCAGAAAGACTCCAGTTAATTGCCTCTTCCCGGCTAATAGTGCCAATTCCTTCAACCCGGCGACGGAAGATGGGATTGTTGGTGATTAAGCGCTCGTACTCATCTACCTTGGGGTCAAAATAGTCACAGAAGTCTTCACACTTATCTACCCAACCGTAGGGTAAATCAACCGCAACAC
Organism: Symploca sp. SIO2C1; assembly: GCA_010692635.1. Lineage (GTDB taxonomy): Bacteria > Cyanobacteriota > Cyanobacteriia > Cyanobacteriales > Coleofasciculaceae > Caldora. The sequence goes on from JAAHGL010000005.1 coordinate 20,466, forward strand.
CACCAATACGGAAGTAGTTATTATTAATCAACCGCTGTCCCGAAGCAGCTTCCCACAAGTCATAAATTAGCTCCCGTTCCCGGAAGATGTAAAAGAACGGTGTCTGAGCACCAACATCCGCCAGAAATGGTCCAAGCCACAACAGGTGATTAGCAATCCGATTCAACTCCAGCATAATCACCCGGATATAGCTGGCCCGTTTGGGTACTGGAATATTAGCCAATTGTTCTGGAGCATTAACAGTAATGGCTTCGTTGAACATCCCTGCTGCATAGTCCCACCGACTAACGTAGGGGACATACATCACATTGGTGCGGTTCTCAGCAATTTTCTCCATACCCCGGTGTAGGTAACCCAGCACCGGCTCACAATCAATCACGTCTTCTCCATCAAGGGTAACGATTAAGCGCAGCACACCGTGCATGGAGGGGTGATGGGGACCCATGTTGAGCACCATGGGGTCGGTTCTAGTCTCGATTCTAGTCTCGATTTTTGGCATATATTGATCGGTTGCCCTAACTTTTAGCTGTTAGCTTATTATCTATCGGTGTATGCCGGAGTGGTTGCTCCATTGAATTTAGGTCGTATACCCATCAATGAAGCCAATTACTCAGCGCTAACCTTATGTTGATTTTTGTTGCACTGTTCTTAATTATACGAATACACGGGCTGAATGGTTATTGGTTATTGGTTATTGGTTATTGGTCATTTGTACTAATAACCCAAGTTGCTAGTAGACCATCCACTCTAAAATTGTGATAATGGTTTCCTTGCTATCAAAGTTTCTACAGGATTCTAAGTCACAAAATAAGGATAGATACTCTACTAGTTATATACCTAATCTTTTGAGATCCCCCTAAATCCCCCTTAAAAAGCTATCCATTACGCAAAAGTCGCTGAAATGCCTATTATGCTGTTCGGGTCGATCTTTCAAACGCTTGCTATGAAAGGATTCTTATCTTGAGAAACCCAAACTACAACCGGAAATCAGAACGACTGGTATATAAGGGTTACACCGACTTCTGCCTAACGCATAGCTTAACAAGGGGGGCTAGGGGGGATCTGAACACTTAGCATTTGTAACTAGCAACTTACGTTAATACATAGACGCGCAGTTTCGGCGGTTTAGGGACACAATTTGCTGTAATAGTGATAACCTCTCTACAAAACCCGCCTCTATCAATGATGCGATCGCCTACAGCACCAGCGTAGCTGCTCGCATAAGCTACTGATATACCCTAGACCTCTTACTAAAATTTCGATATGCAATGTAGAGATACACATCAGCTTAAGAGCTATCGAAGAATCGGCTTTGCTACATTAATTACCTGCCTGGGTATTGTACTTACTCCTCGCGTGTCCCTAAGTGCGACTATTACCCGTCCTGAATTATCTCCTTCTGCTCAGGGACATGGTTTCGATGAGATAGGAATTGCTGGCCAAATAGCAAATCAGCCTACGGAATCAACAGAGCCAAGAGTTCCTGCTCCTCTACCTCGTCTTATAACTCCTATACCTCCTCCCTCTCGGCTTTGCCTTAGCAAATCAACTTCCCTCTTGCGTCCTTCTCGGTTGTTTACTCGTCGTCGTACTACTACTAGACCTAGATTTATTCGCCGTAACTTTTCATCAAAAGACCAACTTTTGAGTGAGATCGCCCTCCAGTATGCATCAATAGGTCAATTTGATAAAGCTCTGCAAGTTGCCCAAACTATTGAGTCTGCTTCAAACCAAGCTGACGCGCTCACTAAGATAGCTACCCAGTTAGTTGAGGCAGGACAACAGAGTAAAGCCTCAGAGATTTTGTCTCAAGCTTTGGAGATTGCAGAATCTCTCAATACTAAACCTTTAACTATCAGGAGAGAATCTGTACCACCACGTCCATTAACACCACGATTTGAATTAACACCACGTCGATTTACGCCACCACCTGAATTCACCCAACCGACAAAATAGTTGTTCTAGAACACCGATTCAGTATTGGAGAGAAACCGGGTTTCTCGTGAGGACAACAATGAAATATCAGCATTTTTTGCCAAGAAACCCGGTTTCACCAATCGATGTTCTAGGTGAAAGAGTTCGAGCAATTTTTTGGTAATCTAATAATTTTAAAGTTTAAATTGCTTAAAACTCGCCGCCCACTCCTGAGCGCAGCTTTATTTGTCTTCTTCTTCATCCTTACCCTCATTGTTGTGCTCTCTATCAACAAACTAGTGATGACAACTCCACCTCAGCTGCTAACTGATCCGTTTTTGCAACTACCCACTCAGAATTCAGTAAGAGTCGTTTGGTTTACCGAGTTTGCCGGTTCTAGCCATACTGTTAGCTACGGAGAGGGACTCAAGCAAAGTGCTATTGCTACTACTACCAAACTCAGTCGCACTCGTGAAGACCAAAAATCCCAAGTAGGCGAGCAGACACCAACAAATCAGATTTACCAAAAACCGATGATGCGGGACATTTGGCGTCATGAGGCGGTAGTGAGTGGATTGAGTTCTGGTAAGCGGATTCCTTATCAGGTGACGAGCATCACTGAAAATGGTCAGGAAGTGAGTACTAACCAGTTTACCCTTACAGCTCAACCAAACCCACAGACACCACTGAAAATTCTGCTAACCTCTGATCATCAGTTAATGCCGATGACAGCAGCCAATCTCCAGAAGGTGGCTGAAACTATGGGGAAAGTTGATGGGGTTTTCTTTGCTGGTGACTTAGTAAATGTTCCCGATCGCGCCTCGGAATGGTTTGATGATAATCGAGGAGGTGCTTTCTTTCCCTCTCTCCAAGGTCGTGGTAACTACCAATTAGATCAAGCTGGTGTTAAGACGACTTACACTGGTGGTGAATTGATTCAACATGCGCCACTGTTTACCGCGATCGGCAATCATGAGGTAATGGGGCGTTTTTCTGTCGATAGTAACTTAAATGAGCAGTTTAATGACCCCTTTCCCCGTGCTGTTGCCCAACAGTTTTATCAAAACAATGTCCAAAATTTGAATCCCCAGAATGACTCTAACTTACAGCAAACTTGGCTGAAAAATAATTCTTTTAATATTGACACCTATAGCGAGATCTTCACCCTACCTCAAAATCAATTTGGTGGCGAAAAGTATTATGCTGTCACTTTTGGGGATGTTCGTTTAGTCGTGTTGTACATTACCAATATCTGGAGAACTCCTAGTCTGAAAGCTGATGCTAGGGGCAGATATCGGGAACGGGAAGCAGATTTGAACCATCCAGATAAGTGGGGGTATGGACAGCATATCTTTGAGTCAGTTGCTCCAGGTAGCCCTCAATATAACTGGCTACAGTCGGAGTTAAATAGCCCAGAGTTTCAGCAAGCAAAGTATAAAGTCGTAATGTTTCACCATCCGCCCCATTCTCTAGGTGATAATATTGTGCCAGCTTATACTGACCCGATACAGCTCATTGAACGGGATGGTGAGGGAAATATTCAAGGAGTACGTTATGAGTATCCTAAAGCCAAAGATTACATTATTCGTGATGTGATGCCCTTGCTCGAAAAAGCAAGAGTACAGTTAATATTCTATGGTCACTCCCATCTCTGGAACCGTTTTGTCAGTTCTAGCGGCATACATTTTCTGGAATCTTCTAATGTAGGCAATACTTACGGTGCGGCTTCTATCGGTAACAAACAGCGTTCAGTACCAACAGGCTATCGGGAAGAGTATACGGTTTTAGGAGATCCTAATGGTTTAGAACCAGTGATACCTACCCTATCTCCGCTGCTGGGAGCAGATAATCAACCTTTGCCTTATATTGCTAGCAACGATATCACTGTTTTTAGTATTTTGGACACCGCTACTGGTAAAGTTAGTAGTTATCGCTTTGATACCCGGCATCCGGAATCAGAGGTCGTAAAATTTGATGAATTTAGCTTGAAACCGAAGAATTCCCCGGGATCGCTTCGCCCCACCAATTGAATGGGAGAAACAATTCTCTTCCCTCCTGACTCGGAGACTCAGTGTTTATTCAGAGATTAGCCATTAACAATTAGCCATTAGCCATTAGCCATTAGCCATTAGCCATTAACAATTATCCATTATCCATTATCCATTATCCATTATCCATTATCAATTCACTCATAATCTAGTAAAATCTGTACCCAGTTTGGTGGTCTGGGAATCGGATTACCTAATCTATCAAGCATGAGTAAGGCGACAATATGCACAACAAATAAGTAAACAATATTGTTGATCAAAATCATTACCACTGCGATCGCTTGAATCAAAGTTAAACTTGGCTCAATGAGTAACCCCAGTTTCACAAATCCCCACTCTGCCAATTCGGTAACCTGACTCATGAAGTAAAGCCAGACATCTTCCCCCAAAAGAATCGAGAATAGCCAAAGCTTAAAGAAAACTCCAAAACTCCCAATCAATGTACCAGTACTAATGGAAAATAGCCAACTGGCTTGGCGTTTCCATAATGCTCCGAGTTGGACTCCCATGATCCCAAAAGGGATAAAAAAGATAATACTACGGGTTGGTCCCATTAGTACTGACAACAATAACCCTGAAACCAAGGCTGCCATCCAAGATGCCCGGTTTCCCCACCGCATATAGACTAAGGCAATGGGTACTGGGAAAAAAATCTTGAGTAATGGTCCTAGGGGAAAGTAATAATTTATTAGCCAAATCAAACTGGCGGTACTAGCAAGAAAAGCTGTTTCCACCATAGCTAGGGGGGCTTCAGAGCTAGACGGCAAACCTCTTGGTTTCTCCCCGTACTCTTTCCCCTTACTTACAAGATAGTCCTTCTCAGAAGCTGGTGGTGAGGTGTCAAAATCAACAACACCCGCTGCATCAGAATTTTCCCTTAAGGACTCCTCCTCTGATTTTAAAGACTTTTTTTTACTTTCCCCGGAAGGATCAGGGTGAGAAGCTTGGGAATAATCAAAAGAATCGCTCATGCAGATTTAGCTGAAACAGCGAGAAGCCCCGTAATCTACCTTCATTAATGAATAATGGATAATGAATAATGGATAATTACAAGAAGGTTAAAACCTTGCTTGATTGAATATAAGGAAATCTCAAGCGCACTTTTTTCTCCTTAAGAGGAGAGGCTTTAAACGGGATTGATTAATTATCAATTATCAATTATCAATTATCAATTGGTAAGGTTAGAGACGGGGAATGTCGGCGTAGCTTTGTCTTAAGCTATCACCAGTAAATTAAGACTTAAGCAATAATCCGCTCTAAGGCATTAACATCGGGGATATACATGATATCGTGTTCCCGTTTAATCAGCCCCTTTTTCTCTAGTTTAGTCAATACCCGTGTGACTGTCTCCCGCGCCAGTCCACTGAGGCTGCTTAACTCTCTGTGAGGTAAGTTGGGAATTTCTGTTCCTTGTTGTTTTAGTTGTCCTTGTCCCTCTGCTAAAAACAGTAAGGTATCTGCTACCCGTGAGGTACTATCTGACTCCCGCAAGCGGAGACGCCGGTTAACTTGACGCAGACGTTTTGCCATCAGCTGAGACAAGCGGAAACCAGCTAAAGGATCAGAATGAATCAACTGTAGAAAATCCTGGGATGGAATGCTACCAATCGTTGTGGGAGTCAGGGTAATCACATCTGTTGAACGAGGAACCTCATCCAACGCCGCCATTTCACCGAAGATTTCTCCTCTGCCAAGAATATTTAGGGTCACCTCTTTGCCATCAAGATTGTAGGTGCGAATTTTTGCCCAACCCTCCAGTATAAAATACACAGAGCCTCCCCAGTCATTTTCCAGCAAAATTACTCGATTAGCCGGATGGCTTCGGGTAACAACATTGGCTGTTGCTTGCTCCACATGCTTACTGGATAAACCATCAAAAAGAGGAGAAGCACAAATCAATTCATTAGCACTAGAATTCATTTCATGTGAGCTGTATCGGTCGTCCATTAGATCATGAGCACATTGTAAACACCGTGGGCAGATAGATACTCATCTATCAAATAAATTGAGGCATGAGACTTTGCTCATTTGACTTGGGCAGAAAATAACCTAAGTAAACAAACAATTTTGCCTCAAGCAGTTCACCAACTTTCCACGATAAGCCAGAATGGCGGATGCAGCTAGAGTTTCCTCACACATGATGACTCTACCACTCCGGAGGTTTCTTCAAGCGCTAATCCATCTGGAGAACATAAGGCAATGATCGAGGAGTAGGTACATAAGACTATTATCCTCTATATTGCTATATATCTAAAAATTCTGCTCCTAAGACAGGTTGCAGATTCTTAAGAGTGCCCGACCGGCGGCGCGCCAACCCCAATGAATGGAAAAAACAAGTCAAATCCTCTTCCCTTCTGCCTCCTGCCCTCTGCCTCCTGCCTTCTTTCTTCAGAGAAGTGTTTAAACTCATCCATGTTGTTTGCTGAACTTTTGGTGAACTAGCTGCTGAAGTATGAAGTTTAGCTCACGATAAGATGTATTCTATTATACTATTTTTTAGCAACAACTTCCCGTAAAAAGTTAGGCTAATGAGCGTCTCACAGTAGTCAGGAGGTATGATGGCTATTACGCGAAGTTTCTTCAATTCACTTGTTCTGGGCAAAATTCCACCGTGACTTCTGAGAAGGATATTCAATCCCTAATCTCTGATATTGACAGCCTCCTACCTAAGGCTGACTCTTCTTTCCTCTCGTCTGAGCCTAGGGATATTGACAATTTATACCAAGTACTGATAAGGTATCGCAGTTTTTTAGTTTATCTAGTATCACATAATTCGGTTGCAACCCTTGAAAACCCCCCTACACCGGTTCAGCAACAACACCAAGAAACAGGAGAGCAGGTGTTGCAAGTGGTTACCCAACAAATGAATTGTTTGCGAGCTGATTTGCTCACTCACTTACAAACAGACTTAGAAGCTTTGCGTCAACAGCGGGAGTCTCTGGTTAGGGAAATTCAGCAACTAGAAGAAACTCAGAGGCAGCTGAATCTTCTCGATGAGCAAAAAACCCTACAACAGCAGCAACTTATTTCAGAGTTTTCCCAAAAATTAATCAATCGCTGTAGTGTAAATTTGAGCCAAAAACTAGCTCAAATTTTAGGTAATTGGGAGGATCGCTTACTCAGTGATGCCTCAATAACTCAAATAAGCATCCCAACTTCTACTAACAAATCTGGGGTGGAGGGGCTGAGTTTATCTCGAGAAACTAGCAACCAACTAGGGCAGATACAAAAAAATTCTGACCAAATGTTGAGTAATCTAGATGTTAACCAACGGTCAGTCTTTGAAGCACTACAGAGTAATCTTGAGAGTTATCAGCAATCTTTGTCTCAGAGTATGGCAAAGATGCATAATTTAGGTTCTCAAGTGGAAGTATTGTTTACAGAATTTTTTGAGCGTCTGATAAAGCAATTGTTGCCATCTGATGTTCTGCTTCCTACCAATCAGATGGCTACAAGTCAACCAGACTACAAAACGCTGTTGCCCAACAATGACTTGAGCATGAGGGAGCAACAAAGAGCAGATTTGACTCTTGGTTTTATCCTAGAGCCGAATCCCTTGCTGGGATCACAGATAAGCCTGCAACTCCCCTCACCAGAGAGTGAAATTCATCCCGTTGCTAGAAACCAGGTTACTGGCGAGGATGACAATGAAATATCAGCATTGCCCCCAAACCAACCAGGTTTCTTGACTGATTCTCTAGATTCAGGAACCTTGAACTCCCAAGAGTTGGATATTGAAGAACTATATTGGGAAAATTTGGGCATTGAGCTGGATAATAACGATGAGATCAATACTCTCATCCAGCTGGATATCGATGAGCAAGAGGAAGTATTGAGTGGATACTCTCTATTATCCTTACCGGAAGAGAGACATATACCAAATTCCTTGGAAAGCCAGGCTCCAGATGCTTCCAGCCATCACCAGGAAATCGATGATTTGTATGCAACTTTGTTCGGTACAGATGCTTTAAGTACAACAGTCGGGTTAGATGAATCAGACTCACCTCCTCCATCGTCTGATAGTAGCTTAGATGAGACTACACTAGGGGAAAGCGAAGGAGCTCCTGATGGAGTTAGTGGAGCAACCTCAGAAGTATCGAAGTTAGGGGTAGTGAACTTAGCTTTGCTAGAAAAATTTGTCGCAGATACTTCGACAGAAGATGTTTTATTTGAAGGATTTGGAGATCCTGCTGCTGAGGTTAGCCAACCACCAACCCAAGAATTATCCTTGGAGCACCCAGAAGAATCCTGGGAGGTTTTATTTTTTGAAGATTCAGCTACGGAGTTACCTAGGGAAGATAATTTAGCTCAACCCCCTCAGACTTTCTCCTCAACAACCAACTCAGTAATTATTCAGGAGTCAGCAGGAGTTGAATCTATTACCAAGCTAACGGATTTGCTCGAGCAGATGGGCTTGAATTACGCTCCTTTGCAAGGAATTACCGATGAAGCATTAGCAGAAGAGCTATCTAATACTGATTTGCCAGCATCTTTACTGTCTCTCAATACCCAATCAAAGTCCCAATACCCAACAGCTGAAGCTGAACCCCAAAGTAGTTTAGCTGAAGAACCCTATATTCCCGCCTCCAAAGATGAGATTTTGCTAGCAGAGGATGAGGATAGCACTCCAGACAGGGAAATTGTACTTGATCCCAATACAATGCAGCAGTTGAGTGAAGATCTTGATCATTTTGAAGAGGATGAGACTCAGGCTCTTGAAACTCAGGAGGAAGAATCTTCTACAGATAACCAGGAAGAATCTCCAACTACTGCTACAACTGAGAATTTAGCCAATCAGCAGCAACCTAGGTTCAGCCGCTCGGAGGAGTTATTAGCGGAAGATTGGGAAGAGTTATCCCTCCATGATGAAGGGGAAGGGATTAAAGTAATTAGGGATGAAACTAGTTTTAACCTTTCCACTTCAGAAGCATCCGAATTAATTGAGTCCAATTTTGACTCAGATTTATTTCCCCCAGAAATACCGGATCTAGACCAGCTAAACTTGGTAAACAATGTTGGTATTGATGCCACTGTTAGTGAAACAGAAGGAAGTGATGGCAGCAACACTTACTCCACTAACGAACTAGTAGAAAGCAGTTTAGTCGAGGATGACAGTACAAATATACCAGCAGATCTACTCCCGATTGATGATGAAACTTTTACTGAGATTTTTATTGAGATGTTACAAGAGAAGCCACAGCCCGATTCAGATGCCTCCCCTGAGGAGAGTTGAGGGAGATGGGGAGATGGGGAGCTGAGGGAGATGGGGAGCTGGGGAAGCTGGGGGAGATGGGGGAGACAAAGAAGAAATTCCCAATTAGCAATTAGCAATTAGCAATTAGCAATTAGCAATTAGCAATTTTCAAATGACTAACAACGCCGTCTGGTACTTAGGGATTGATTTTGGTACTACTGGTGTTTCCGCTGTCTTATTGAACTACTCCAGTGGTCAGCGCTACCCTATATATTGGTTGAGGGAATTACCGACTAGGAGTTCACAAGGATCAACTTCCAGTTCTGATAAAGCTATCTTTCGCTTACCAGCAGTAACTTACTCAGGTTTGGGAGCCAGGGAGTTATTTGTTCAGCTACCAGGGAAATCAGGGGTTGCAAGTTCCTTAACATCTAAAATAACTAGTAACCAGCCAGGAATTTTCCTGCAACATTTTAAACCCTATTTAAATATCACCATTCCCTACTACTCTCCTCAGACTCGTGAGTGGGAACCAAAATTACAACTGCATTCTCAACAGCAAGTTACCCTCTATGGAGTAAGGCGAGCTTTTCAAGCTTTATTAACAAAGTTGACACCAAAGGCAGCACAACCGGAGTCAGATATCACAGTGGGAGCCGTTGGTTTAAAGCCAGAACTCCTGAAGAATGCCTTAGGAAAACTAGAGGGTGTGATTATTGGCTCTCCAGCAGCTTGGGGAGATACTTACCGCTTAAATTTGCGGGAAGCCTTACTCTCAGCCAAGCTAGTGAAACAGCCAGAGCAAATTTTTTTCCTGGAAGATGCGATCGCACCAATACTGGCTGGTATAACTAGTTTTAATGCGGATCCTCAGAACCAAGGGACAACAGACAAGAATCCTCCTACTACCTGGCAAGATGGAACCTTGGTACTCAATGCTGGTGCAACGACAACGGAACTAGCTTTAGTTAATTTACCTGAAGATTTAGAAAATTTAACCTACAACGATTTTGGCGTTCTCAGTTGGCATTATGCTGGTAGTGCCATTGAACAAGATATTTTTTGCCAGTTGCTGTATCCTCAACTTTCCCAAGAGCAGAAACAGCAGCTGGCGTTACCGGATGATTTAGAATTACCCCTACCAGCTCAACCTGAGCAATTAAAACGCGATCGCTTAACCTTAGTTTTACATAGTTCTCCTTTAGGTCAAGCACTCCTGAAAGCTTCTGGTTACCTCAAGCTAATTTTGCAACAAAAAGCAGAATTTACTTTAAACTTAAGCAGTCATGAGTGGCTAGTCAAGCGTCAAGATTTAGAAACCAAGGTACTCAAACCATTCCTCAAAGAGCTCAATCGACAGCTCAATACCCTGTTGGTTAAAACAGGTATCTCAGAACAAGGGATTTATCAAGTCTTCTGTATCGGTGGTACTGCTGGTTTTAAATTGCTCTCAAAGTGGTTACAAGCAAAATTCCCTAATGCTAGCCTAATTCAGGATTCTGATTCCCCAACCGGCAGCTGGGTTGCTACTGGATTGGCAACCTTACCTCTTTATCCCCAAGTGTTAAATCGTAACCAGCACCAGTACAATGATTACTTTCTGCTGTTAGAACTACTGCGTGCTTTCCCTCAAACTAAAAGTGACGACTCCCGTAGGCTCAGAAACCAGGTTGCTCGTCAAGGAGGCAACAAAATATTAACATTTTCCCAGAAACCAGGTTTCTTAACTGACAAAGATTCGACTTCATCATTGGTAGATCGTCCCTACAGTATTCAGGAAATTATGCAGCGATTAGAGCGTCGCGGTTTGAATACTAGAGTTTGTTACGAGCGTCTTGTTCGTTTGCTTGAAGGTGAGTTACCAGATGGTTTAGTACCTTCAACCGACCATACTAACTTACTTGCGATCGCTTCCCAGCAAAATCCCCACTACCTGCAAGTTGCTGCTACTGGACTATTTTCTGAAGAAGAGAATCAGCTTTATCACCTCAATCTCCAACAACAAAAGCGTTTGTGGGAATATTTGGATTTGATTCTATCTGGAACTTATCAACAATTTGAAGAACCGACGATTGTTAAATTTAGAATTTAGAATTGGGAATTGGGAATTGGGAATTGGGAATTGGGAATTGGGAATTGGGAATTGGGAATATCTTTCCTATATCCCCAGCTTCCCCAGCTTCCCCATCTCCCCATCTCCCTAACAGTGAGGGGGTAAGGAAATCGCTGAAATACTGATTCTTTCCTAGACCCCCTCGCCTCGTTTCCTGGCAAGGGTTTCATACTAAATCCGGTCGAATATTAGTTGAAATTAGGTATTTGCCAAAATTGTCCTGAATAATTACCACAGTCAGCCATAATCGGTTTATTGTCTTTAGAATCATTAATGATATCTAAACATTTATCACTGCCCGTAAACATGGTTTTGAGGCGATAATATCCAGACCTGTTTGTTGCTTGTATTTGCCAAAATTGTCCTGAATAATTACCACAGTCAGCCATAATCGGTTTATTGTCTTTAGAATCATTAATGATATCTAAACATTTATCACTGCCCGTAAATAGGGTTTTGAGGCGATAATATCCAGACTTATTTGTTCGTTGTATTTGCCAATATTGTCCTGAATAATTGCCACAGTTAGCCATAATCGGTTTATTGTCTTTAGAATCATTAATGATATCTAAACATTTATCACTGCCCGTAAACATGGTTTTGAGGCGATAATTTGTTTGTCCTTGGGCAACGTTAGTAGTACTGGCAAAAGCAAGCACAGAAGACGCAACAGCTATACCAAAAGTGAAAATTCTCTTTATATTTTTGTTAGACATGGTGGTATGATACATTGTTTTAGTTTCTTCCGATGAGTTTATCAAAAGTCGAATGTGACGGCTTGAGTCGAGTTATGTTGACCACAATAATCAAGTTTCATTGCTTGTTACCTCCGGCGCGTTGCTCATATATCTATAGTCCCAAAAAGCCAGAGGTATTGAATTGATTTAGAGCCTTTATTCACGGTGATATATTGTTTTTAATTGTGTGATGAAAACCTTACTTAGTGGGTGATTAAAGTCACCCTGTGGATACCAGCACTCATCCAGTGGGTGAGCGAAAAAAAGGGTGGGGAGCTGGGGGAGCTGAGGGAGAAGAGAGAACTTATAATTTTTGGATACTTAGCTAGGAAATCCCACCCAAAATTTCGTTCACCCTCATCCAGTGAACCGATACCAGACAGCAGCTCTTGTGAGGGACTCGCTAAGCTAATCAATTGCCACTGTCAATCTCACTGCGGGTGCAGAGGTTATTCTTCCTGCTCGATTACTTTTTGAGAGTTGGTGACAGTTCAACTACCACTTTCGTCCCAATTTCTGGGGCAAACTCCCCAGAGGCTTTTTCTTCCCCCCTACACCTTCATTGATTTTAATTGCTAGATTAGAAGAGTAGAAAGTCCCCACTTGCTGGGGAAACTAATTGAATGGAAACCTCTTATAGCCGTGATAGCGATTTTGATCGCCCCACTGTCCCCACTCGCTGAGGAAACTAATTGAGGTGACACAAACTACGACATAAATAACCTTGTTATGTCGAGATTGTAGAGACTTAGCCATGGCACGTCTCTACAGTTTTTTTGCAGCTGGAGTTTAGTCTGATAAATTAAGTGCTGTAGCAATATAGCGATCGCAAATTTTGTAGCTCAACTTAGCTCAATGTAGGTTGGGTGGAACGAAGTGAAACCCAACAGTTATCTAGGTTTTGTTGGATTCCGCGATCACAGCACCCAACCTACACTTATTAGCGTAATCGATTGGGCGGCTGTTAAAGCGATCGCTGGTGAAAAAAAAGGCTGTAAACAAGTAAGAGTTGATCCCTAGGCATTCAACCTTGATTCGGCTCCACTGTGACGGTGGTGGGGTGAACCGCCGTAATCTCAGAAAAACGTACAAAATCGCCACTATTGAAGGTCAAAATATGCGTTAAGCCATGCACCAGCATGGTAGCAACTAGCCTTGTATCGTGAACTTTCACCCCGCTGACGGCATAAGCAATAACCAACCGTTCCCATTGTGGATAGATGGCAGTTGTATCTAAAAGAAGCGGAAAGAACGCTTTAAGCTGGCGAATTTCGGCTTCGGCTTCTTGTGGTGTACCTCCCAAGCCATTCCTTTCCATCGGGCGAGTATAAACATTCCAGAATTCGATCAAATTTTGGGATGTGATATAAAGCTGTTCACCCTTCTTGCGTAACGTTGTGAGCGCTGTTACCGCAACTGCATTCATCGAATGAGAGGAATCAATACTTCGCAACAGAACATTGGTATCAACTAAAAAGGACATTCAACGTTCGTCTCCATAGATGCTGTCACGGCTTATCGCCTCATCTGATAGAGAAGGAAGGTTAAGACTACGATGACATTCTACCCACTCCGTAAAAGTCTTTGACCATTCTTCGGGTGTTGCCTGCGCGTAAAAAGGTTTTTCCTGCAACGCGACGAGATTTTCCATCAGGGTATGCAAGCAGGGGGTAATCTGTTGAGCAGGCAAGTTTGTGATTTTTTCTAGAATCTTCGTAATTGTTTCAATGTCTTGCCTGTTCTCTTCCTCAAAAGAATGAGCCATTTTCATAATACGCTACGGATACCCTTCAATAGTTTGATTTTCCATCATTGTTCTTCCATTAGTGTTACATTATCAAAATCGCGAGGGGGTCAAGAAATCGCTGAAATACTGATTCTTTTGTAGACCCCCTCGCCTCCTTTCCTGGTAAGGGTTTTAGCCATTTTTTCAGAGATACTTGAGTACTTTGTACTAAAAATTTTAGACCCCCTCGCAAATCGCTTGTAGAAGCTATACTGGGAGTGTGTTTCAAAACCCGCTGTCCCCACTCGCTGGGGAAACTAATTGAATGGAAACATAAACGTGTGACACTGGACTTCAATGAATAATTGATGTCCCCACTCGCTGAGGAAACCAATTGAGGTGATACGAACTACGACATAAATAACTTGTTATGTCGAGATTGTAGAGACTTTGCATGCAACGTCTCTACAGGTTTTTTGCAGCTGGAGTTTAGGCTGATAAATTAAGTGCTGTAGCAATATAGCGATCGCATTTTGGCATTAGCGCTCACACTTTCTTAAAGTGGGCGCTGATGAACTCAAAAGCACTCAATCGGTTACCTAGTAAAGAATACAACAATTTCACCGAAAGGGCTTGACAAATTGCTCTTTTGCTTAACTTGTCATAAATGCTAATACTATTGAATCAAAATCACTGCCTCTTCAGCTTTAGAGTTCAGCGCCTTCTTCAACTCCTGTCCAATTCTCTCATTCAACTCCTCAAAAGCCTCATGATTCTCCGTCAACTGTTCCCGAAAAACCTTTTCTAACTCCGGGTTTATTTGCTCACAAATAGAATCTAGCTTGTTGTCAGTTAAGACAAAAGGACGACTCCAGCCAGGAATATCTAGCTTAGACTTAATTGCCTCTTGGGTTTTACTGCGAGTTATTTCTACTCCCGCTGCAACTACAGAAACACCATAAACCAGTATAATTGGCCAAGTAAAATGACCTGTAAGAATCAGAGCAATTAAACTACCGATAGTACCTCCACCGATCACGACATTGAGAATAAATGCTACCGTATCAGCTAGGATAGTATCTCCAATGGATAATTCTGGATTCACCACAGCGGGGTTAATCCCTTCTTCAAACCTTAAACTACTTCTGGGTATCTGAAACCTTTGACAAATGGGGTCAGTTTCTGCGGCTAAGTCAGATTGGATTTTACTATTAAACCAAGTAATTGATTGATTTTTGATAATTTGCTGCACTCGCTCACTAGTAATCCATTCCTCTGCCTGCTGCTTCATACGATTTTCTAAATTGCCTAAAGTTCGTACTTTGTTATTCCGCCAGTCTTTCAAGTTAGGTTTAACGGAATTTTCAATTAAACCCTCTGACAAAGGTTTAGTTAAGAGTTCAATTAATTCTGGAATATGTTTGGAAATCAGTTCTTTGAGCTTACTGGAGTCGAAGCGTTGATTAATTTCAGCTTTAAATGCAGCTGCTCGTAAATCCCATCTTCCTACCCTTGCTAAACCCAAAGCAATACACCGTTCCGGTTCCGGATCCGGGCGAACTTGGGACTTAGGTTCCGGGAAGATTTGCTCACAAATTTGACGGGTAAACTGCATACGAGATGCACCACCAGTCATCAGCACCACCTTTGGGAGAATACCCTCTTGCTCAAGGGTTTCTTTCCCTTCAATTACGGCTTCACTAAAAGCCCCAATCCAACTTTTGCCATTGAGTTCAACTAAAGGCTGGTTTAAAATCTCTTCCATTATTGCTTTGTTAACTTGGGGTACAAAGTAAATCTGCTCATTAATTGACTCAAAACCCCGTGCAAAGGATTGGGGATTGCTATAGAGTTGTTCGTTAGAAAAGTAATCTTCTTTGGCTTTGCGGCAGGCAAGTTGGCAACGAGCTTTATGATGGGGATACTCTTCAAACACCCATTCCAGTATTTCTTTATCCTCGTGCTTAGCAAAGGTACGGGCAAAAATTGCCTGATCAATTAGGGCGGCTCCCAAGGTGTTACTGCCAAAATCCATTGGTATTTCATGCAAACTCTTAACTAGGGTAAAATCCGTAGTTGAAGAACCAATATCAACAATCAAGACCGAAGATTTGAGTTTGTCATAGCCCAGTTTTCCAGCTTCCTTGGCTTGCATGAAAGCAGCTCGTGACTCAGGCACAACGCTAACTAAGGGAATACCGGCTTGATGAGCTAACTTTTGGTATTCTTGGCGATCGACCACTGACCATCCAGAAGGGCAACCGATAAAAAATTGACTATCTTTTCCCCCTTCAATTTGTTTATTTTCTTTCAAAAGATAGTAACATCTTTCTAAGAAATGGTGAATTGTTTGTCGATAATTAGCATCATTATCTGGTCTTTGCTTAAAAGCAATTTCCAGTTGAGTCACTCCAACTTGAATTAATGCTTGTTCCCCCACCAGATAACCCAAATCAGGATGCCAACCTAGGGCAGTAATTTGTACTTTTTTATTATTAATTTCTAACATATCTGGTGGTTCTATACTCTCCACTCTCGCCTTAGCTACAGCGGTTTCACCGTGCCCCAAATCAAATCCAATTGTTTCTAGAACTTGCATAGTATTAATTGCTAATTGCTAATTGTTAATTGTTAATTGCTAATTGCTAGTTGCTAATTGCTAATTGTTAATTGCTAATTGCTAGTTGCTAATTGTTAATTGCTAATTGCTAGTTGCTAATTGTTAATTGCTAATTGCTAGTTGCTAATTGTTAATTGCTAATTGCTAGTTGCTAGTTGCTAGTTGCTAATTGTTAATTGCTAATTGCTAGTTGGGTTCATACATAGTACTTTATCTTGCTATCTCCTCCAGCAGATGAACGAAATATGAGGTGGGATTTCCTAGCTAAGTATCCAAAAATTATAAGTTCTCTCTTGTCCCTCAGCTCCCTCAGCTCCCCCAGCTCCCGCAGCTCCCCACCCTTTTTTTCGCTCACCCTCCTCCAGCTCCCCCAGCTCCCCATCTTTCTTAGTCTCTAGCTTCGGAGGAAACTGGCTCAATAACTCGACCGCGTCGCAACAAGCGATCGCCTTTGAGCAAGGCAGGGGTTATAGTTATATAGTCTTTGGCTTTGGGGTTAATACTTGGCTCAAAGTCAAAGTATTCACGATTACTTTGAACATCATCTGATTGGTAAGTCTGGGAGTGAATTCCCTGCTCCATTAAAACTTGTGGCAAAAGTTTTGTTAGTTCAAGTGCCATCTGAGGTTTTTCTAGAAGTGAGGCACCCACTAGTCTTTGCAGAATATTCAATAATTCTGGTAGCTCTTCTATGCCACTAGATTCAAGTGACTTTGGGCTTTCTTCCCTGATAGTGACTGCTAAATCGATAGTATTTAAAGCCTCAGCCAGTTTGTCTAGCAAGACTTGGCTATCTACCTGTACAACTACTGGATGAGCTCCATCTGAATTTTTATCAGTATTTTTGTCAAGTTGAGAGATAACTTCTAATCCGACAAGCAAGGATATAAGTAAAATATCCATCCAAGCGATCGGAGCTCTGGGAGCTAATGAGAATAATGAATCTAAGATGCCAAGGCAAATAACTCCCTGTAGCACTTTCAGAACTATACTTTTACTGGAAAATTGCCTAACTTGCTTAGAGATTACCTCAGGCTCTAATTCTGATGCCTTTACCTCATTCACCCCAGCCAGAGTAGCAATAGACTGACGCACCGCGTCCAAAAAAAAGGAAGCTAGACGTACTTGTGCAACACTCAGTTCACCAATGTAACTCTTCTGAAGATGATCGAGTCGGCTTTGTACCAGCCTAACAACTTGCTCTGGGCTAGTCGTCTGATCAATTGCCGTCTGAAGTTCACCCCGTTCTTTGCTAAAAAGCGTCAATAGTGTTTTCATTAAGTACAGCCAATCCAGGAGACCAATACTCGAAGTATGTCACCTTATATTAAATGATTGGAAAGGATACTTCGCTAGAAATTCCTTCCTTAATTTCGCTCACCCCCAGAATTGGGGCTCGGGGGTCTCTTAAAACCTTTGTCTGATCACCAATATTTCCAGAAGTAAACTCATCCGGATGAAGTCCTAAAGGCGCTGTATCAAGTAAGTGGTAATAGTGCTGCCTTGGCTGGTTGCCTCTATCTTACCTTTTTGTAGTCTTTCAGGCTCACAGGAAGTAGGCTCTTAACTTTCTCGCTATGCAGCGTTGCCTGACTGTACAGCATCTTTCTATCAGACTTCACTACTCCTGCCGATGAAACGCTTTTTTCGTAAGTCCAAAGCCCATCTACCCAAACCTATCCGAGTATCGCAGCCGGTGAGAGCTTTTAAGCGATATTCTTTGTTATTGCTATTAGTACTCAGCTGTGTTGTTCCCATTGGATTGACAAAAACCTTAGCAACTGCTCAGGGTGATTTTCCTCAATCTCCCGATTTATCTCCGCCCACAGAGACATTACGAGAAGATAGTACCGAAGAGAGAAAAGAAAGAGCAGCAGGTGCCTTTGTTTTACCAACCTCACCAACAGAAGCTCCAGCGCTTGATGCTCCTCTAAGTGGTAAGTATATTTTACAATTCAATCGTAGCCCAGTTGTTGGTAGTCGCTTCAGTTTAAAGGGTATCTATGATGAAGCGCGACTCGGATTTACCCGCCCCCGTGACTGGAAGCTGAAATCAATCAAAGCAGTGATCCACTATCGTCATTCTCCAGCACTTTATGCTACGAGATCGAATCTGACGGTTTTGATTAACGGCGCTAGCGTTGGCACAATTCCCCTTAACCTCCAGAAAGGTGAAATCGGTTCTCAGATGTTCGATGTGCCGATATCCCAAATTCAAAACTATAACCAAGTTACTATTGCGGCACTACAGAATAACTCCCCCACTTGTACTCAAGACCCCTATGACCCTTCATTGTGGACTGAGATTCTGCCGGATTCAAAAATTACAATTGACTACGAACCTCAGCCGGTTGCTCTCAATTTCAAGAGCTATCCCTACCCCATCTTTGACGAACTAAGTTTAGATCCCAATCAAATCGCTTATTTGTTGCCTGAGAAAATTGATGATAGCTTTCTACAACCGATTACTCGCTTCCAAGCTGCTTTAGGCAGACTAGCTGATTACCGCCCTTTGGATACCCGCTTAGTCGAAACCGTTGATGACGTGAGTAAGACTGAGCGGTTGGTGATCATCGGGACACCAAAACAGCAGCCAATCCTCAAATCTCTGGAACTGCCAATGCCTCTAGAAGAAAATAAACTTCTGGATGAGAAGCAAAAGGCATTACCTCCAGATGTTGGGGTTGTAATGTTAACTACTACCCCAGAACAAACCTCTCCCGTGCTAATAGCAACTGGCAATGGACCCAAAGGTGTCGCCAAAGCTGTACAGTTTTTGGTAAACTCCAAAGACCGCAAGCTCGGTACAGGTCGGAAAATCTTAGTTGAACAATTAGAAGAAGTAGCTTCCCCTGAGCTCCGGGATTGGCCAAGATACTTGCCAGCTTCAGGAAACTTTAAACTGAGCGACCTGCTAAATCGCAACAACCAGCCTTATGAGGATATAACAGTTCGGGGTGCTGATTCCCCAGCAATTGAAATTGATTTGCGGGCGTTGCCAGACGATAAGTTTGCTTCAGGGAACTCCATGACCCTAGAATACAGCTACGGTCCGCAAATTAATGCCAAAACCTCATTAGTGGAAGTAAAGCTTAATGATGTTGCCCTTGTCGGCAAACGTCTCACTTCCATCAATGGCGGCACTAAAGAAAAACTGAAAGTTGACCTACCAGGAGACTTAATTGAGCCAGACTCCAAAATCAAAGTGGATTTCCGCCTTGATGCAAGGGAGCGACGTTCCTGTAGCCGGGTGACAGATCAACAACTCTGGGGCACCCTGAATGCCGATACCAGCTTTAAGCTTAATCCCTCCAACACTGTCCAGCTGCCAGATCTCAAACTACTGCGATACGGTTTCCCCTTTGCGGCTCCTCAGGATCTATCTAAGACAGCGATTGTTTTACCCAAGGAACCATCAAAGAGCGATCTGATGACAGCCCTTGAGTTCAGTAAGAGAATGGGAAGGGTAAGCCGAGCAGAATCGGTCAAATTAGCAATTTACACTAATGATTCTTTCAAATCCTTGCCAGATGAAGAGCGAGATGAGTTACATTTGGTAGGAATCGGTACAAGGGAAAAATTTCCTTTTCCAGAAGCCTTTGCTGGGGATGATGGCTTTGAACTAGGAGATGACCAATCGCGCTCCTTTGAGAAAAGTAAGGTGCTGCCATCTCCCGACAACGATGGTGTCATCAAGGAAATTATCTCCCCTTGGAATGGCGAACGGGTGCTACTGGCTTTGAGTAGTCAGACAAAAAAAGGCTTAGAGCAAGTCCAAGATTTATTACGTCTTGACCCCTTATTCTTCCAAATCGAGCAAGACACCGTACTTATCAGTACCAACTCTTCAAATATCAATGCCTATGATCCAAATGCCTATAACCTTGAGTTTTTGCAGCGTTCCCAGAAACGTGAAGTGGACAAAACACCTGTGTCTCAACAAATTTTCCGATTCCTGGCTGGTAGTTGGTTTATGTTAGGGCCAGCTCTGGTGGCAGCAACCCTTATCCTTTACGGTATTGTCCAACTATACCTCAAGCGGATTAGCTCCCAAACTTAATAACAGTTGTTTAACGGTTGGTGACAGAGTAATTGGGGAAACATCCCATTGTGGCAGAAATACTCTCTCATTGATCCAGTTAAGTTTTCCAGGGTTATTAAATAGCTAATAACTCTGGAGTAACTAAGAATTATTTCCTGAAATTAAATTTAAATAATATCAACAAAAATCCTAATTATTCTCCGTTTAAAGTTTAAGTATAAGCTTGCAAAATCTTTATTTATTTTTTTGTTTGTTCATCCGGGCTTTGTTTTTTTTAGAAAAAAAACTGTTAAAATTATAGACAAACAAGTGACCTACTTGTTCATCTATCATCAGACGTAGTTTTTGAGTTATCAGAGGATGCATTTTGGATAATACAAAGATAGATATAAATGAATACCATTTCTATGACTAGCTACAGATCTTCCCAAAGGTTAAACCCGCTCTCGTTATTAGCACAATTATCTAGTCGTCAGGCTAATGGTTGTTTACAAGTATCTAGTGGCTCTGTTGTTTGGTCAATCTATTTAGAACAGGGAAAACTGATCTATGCCTCAGATTCCGTTGACCCCTTCGAGCGGCTTGACCGTCACTTGCGTCGCCTCAGCCGTCAAGTTCCTACCCTCGTCAGTGCAGTTAGGGTGCAAGTTCGTCTGATATTTGAATCAGATTTGGAGAGTAAGTCTAGTCAAAATCCTGATTACCAAGCAATTTGCTGGTTGGTTAATCAACAGTATCTTAACTCATCTCAGGCAGCAACTCTCATCGAAGAACTAGCAGAAGAAGTGATCGAGTCCCTTCTAGGGGTTAAAGAAGGAACTTATCAATTAATTGACCAAGACCAAGTTGAGGCACTTCCTAAGTTTTGTAGACTAGAGCTGCGAACATTGGTTGAACGCTGTTACGAACAGTTGCGACGTAAACAGTCTTCAGCATCAACTACTGTAACTAGTGCACCTTCTAGTAATGCTTCAGGACAAAATGGCGGTTTACCAAAGCTAGATGCTAATCAAAACAAATTAACAAGCAACAGCCCTACCGCTACTGGAAGTAATCCTAAAATTCCTGGACAAAATGATAGAGGTAATACAGCCAAAAGTACCTATAGTATTGCTTGTATTGATGATAGTCCAACTGTGTTAAATGCGATTAACTCATTCTTGGATGATAAAAGCTTCTCAGTTGTGATGATTAATGACCCAGTCAGGGCTCTAATGCAAGTTGTCCGGATTAAGCCAGACCTAATTTTGCTTGATGTTGAGATGCCAAACTTAGATGGCTATGAGTTATGTTCTTTGTTGCGCAAGCATCCATTTTTTAAGACTACCCCAATCATCATGGTAACCGGAAATACAGGTTTTCTAGACCGAGCAAAAGCCAAACTAGTCAGAGCATCAGGCTATTTGACGAAACCGTTTAACCAATCAGAATTACTCAAGATGGTGTTTAAACACTTGTCGTAGATTTGTTGAGACAAAAAAATATGTTAGTTACAGCAATCAGCTGTCAGCAATCAGCTGTCAGCACAAGTATTGCTGATTAGAGCTTTAACCATCTTCACCTAAAACCTAAAACCTAATTTTCTAAATCTAAATTTGCTTCCCCAATCAACGTAAAAGCTGCCCAATCTTTAGGATCAGGATATTGCTTCATCGTTGCTAGCATAGCACCGCGTAAGGCTTGAGCTTTATCGGGATTGGATGAGAGACTTTGATAAAACTGAGTCATTAGGGAGGCAGTGGGAGCATCTGGCACTTGCCATAAAGAAACTATCACGCTGGGTACACCAGCACTAATAAAGGAGCGAGATAACCCTACTACCCCATCTCCAGTAATTCTACCTCTGCCAGTATCACAGGCACTCAAAACCACTAATTCAGCATTCAATTGCAAATCCAGGATTTCTTCAGCAGTGAGTAAGCCGTCATCCTTATTAGATGGGGTTAAGGCAATCGCACTTCCTAATCCCCTTATCTCATCTAGTAACCCGTGGGTTGCCAGGTGAATCATTCTCGCTTTACCCAACTGCTGCTTAATCGCAGTTTCAGTGGCTTGATTACCGATGAGGGGTTGGGTATTTAACAGAGGTGCAATGGCATTTGCTTCTCGTTCAGCGCCAGGAAGGGAGGATAACTGTTGTGGCTTCTCTCCTGGAGATAAGGACACACTAGGCATGGAAGGATTTCCTACTACGAGAGAATGGGAAATTCCATCCCCAATTCTGTTCCTTTGCTTATGGGTTAAATCAAGTACTTGAATTGAAGGTGCAGTGAGAATAGTGTGTTTTTCGATTAAATATTTACCTGAATTATCCTGGAGAGCAGAGAAAGGAACCAAGAATAACTCACCTTGAGGGATAAAAATGACATGATTGTTAGGGTTCTGTGGTAATAATTCAGCAATCGGTTCAATCAACAGATTATGAAGTTGCTGTAGATTTTCAGTAGAGTTAGCTTCCTGTGGTAATTGATTTCCTGGACGTTCAGTAACTACAATTCCCCTAACACCAATTGAATTGCGGCTACGGAGAACCAATTTTTCTAGAGAAGTAGGTTGTTTTTGTCCTAAAGAACTGAATTTCACTTGGCGCAAGGCAACTTCGCCAGAGGGTTTGACTACCCAGATTAAGAGCGTTGATTCCTTGGTTTGCAGTCGATTTTGCTCTTTGAAGTTTTCCGAAATGATTGAATATTCAACGATTGTCGCATGGTGATCTTTGGCAATTTGTTTAATTTGCTCAATGTTGGGTGGAGTAATGGCAGATTCTTCAGTTGCTCCAGAGGAGAAACCCTGAGATAATAGCTCAACAAAAGCACGAGCTCTCCCTCGCTCAGCAATTTCTAGAGCAGCTTCAGCTTGATTTTGAGCAATCAGAATTTTTTGTAGGTTGATATAAGGCGTATTTTGGGTTTCAAAAATTGATACTTTGTAGGCATCATTGTTACCTAGCCTGGTTCTTAGAGATTCCAAACGCTCGATACCTTTTCGTAGATTAGAACTAGCAGCTGATAAATTGCCAGAGGTGAACTGAATAACCGCCGTATTATTGAGCACTACCGCCTCTTCTTGGCGGCTATTGCTCAAGGATGCAGAGGCAAAGAAGCGCTGATATAACTCAAGTGCTTGGTTGAAATCTCCCTTTTGAAAATAGACAAGCCCTAGATTCCCCCGCACCTTATTCGCCATTTGGGACTCACGGATGTCATAAGCTACAGCTAAAGCTTGCTCATACAGTTCAATTGCTTGGTTATAATCTCCTAGGAAATAATAAGCACCGGCTAAGTTACCTAAAGCCTGGATTTCTCCTCGGGGGTTTTTAATTGTTCTGGAGATGGCTAAATATTGTTGCTGATATTCAATAGCTTGGTTATATTTTCCTAAACTATGGTAAATTATGCCTAGATTGGACAGTGCTTGCCCTTCTCCAAGGGGTTCTTTAATTGCTCGTGAGATAGCTAATCGCTGTTGCTGATATTCAATAGCTTGGTCATATTCTCCTAAGGCATGATAAACAATACCCAAATCTCCTAAAGCCTTTCCTTCCCCTCGGCGATCTTTAAGTTCTTGGGCAAGTTCTAAGCGCTGTTGATGAGTTTCAATAGCTTTAGCATAAAGGTCTGCACCATAGTAAGCATTACCCAGATTTCCTAGAGCCATCCCCCCTAACTTTGGGTCGCCACCATTGTAATAATAAGCCTTATGCCAGGTATAGCTGAAATATTCCTGCAAATAGGTAAATGGTTCAATGTAATAATAACCTTTTTGTAGATATGCCAATCCTAAATTTCCCAGCAGGAGTACTTCCAAATCGCGATCGCTAATTTCTTTGGCAATTACTAAACTCTGCTTGTAGTAGTCAATTGCCCTGTCAAAATAGCCACCGACGGCATGGTTAGCCAAACCCAAGTCAAACAAAGCTTTTGCCTCTGCTTTGCGGTCTCTATTTCTTCTGGCAAACTCTACTGCTAATTCATTAGTTGTCAACCAGTCGGGGGCAACTTCCTCTGCAAAGTAAGTGATACCTTGGGGACTGGTAAACATACCCTCCCACTCAAAATTCTGGATTGGCTCATAGATAGTTAGTAGCTGTGGCTCAGATTGCTCTACAAGTTTTGCTTGGCTGCTTGGCTCTTGTTCGTTTAACCAACTTTCAGCTGCTACTGGTGTTGGAGATAATGCTAAGACTTTGGTAAGTTTTAACCATGAATATTCACAAATGAGATCTGAAGGCTTAACATATTGCCGTCTACATCTACCGTTAAATTTTAAGTCTACATTACCAACAACAAGGATGGTTATGGTAATAATAATTGTGGTAATACTAATTTTTTTTAATTGCATAAATTTATTTAATACAGCAGTAGAAAGAAATAGTCCTTAAATCTTAGCAATATGTTCCATAACCTCTGTAATACCAAATCTGGTACGAGCTTTTTTGAGTAATGAGCATTAGAAGGCAGGAGGAACAAGAGTTTTCCTACCTAAAAAGAAGTCAGAAACTCGTTATATCAAGCGATTCAGCCCCAGATGTATGATGCTTGAGTGTCTGAAGAGCTCCTGAGGAGCGCTTCGCGCCCCCAATTGAATGGGAGAAACAATTCTCTTCCATTAGCAATTAGCCATTAGCAATTAGCAATTAGCCATTAGCCATTAGCAATTAGCAATTAGCAATTAGCCATTAGCCATTAGCAATTAGCCATTAGCCATTAGCAATTAGCCATTAGCAATTAGCCATTAGCAATTAGCAATTAGCCATTAGCAATTAGCCATTAGCCATTAGCAATTAGCCATTAGCAATTAGCCATTAGCAATTAGCCATTAGCAATTAGCCATTAGCAATTAGCCATTAGCCATCCCCAACTGCATAACTTCAGATTGGAGCCACTATTTATTTATTAGTAGTATTTCTACCGTGAGTATGGCAGCAACACAGAGCAGCAGAGACATGGCAATGGTTGAGCTACGTAAATACTGGACAATTGTCAGGCTTAACCCGGGTCGAGGAAAGTATGAATCCGAAGTTGCAGCAGCTAAGGAATTTCTGTTCTCAGGCAAACTAAGTTCATGGGAGCAAGCAAATAAGAAAGCAATTCAACATCAGTTGTGGACTTTGTGCCGCTCTACCGAACCTTCAATTCGCTCCCATGCTGCTCTTAACCTGCGATGCTACATTTCCTATGCGGCTAAGCAAAGTGTCGATCGCTTAGTTGAAAAATACATTTGTACTAGTGAGAAAAACATCATAGCTAACGATTTATATTCCTGTGTTCTAGATGATGAGGGTAAATTGCTGCAATTTGTCCTTGAAGATGATGATAAGCGCCTCAAATTTGCTTTGGATGAGAGACAAAGACTGCTAGTTATCAATGGTAAGGGTTTACAAGCCGTTAGCCAACCTTTTAGTTTTAAGGTTTTAGCTACTTTTGAACCCAATCACTCCCAGGGGAGGAATTTAGCTAATTGGACTAGTCTTCTGGTAAAGCAAGAACCGGAGGTTAAACTCATTCTCCGGGAATATGGCTTTCATCCTGACTCCCTCTGGCGATTTCTCAGTAAAGTTAAGCCTGAGCAACTGCAATATTTAGAGCAACAGTTTTCTGATTTGTCTGCAAATAAGATTGCCTATCATGTTCAGCTACTAACTGCTTTACGCCAGGTTAATCAGCGGCATAGGCGTGAGCAACTCAAAAGTAAATCTCAGGATCAACGAGAAAAAAAACATGACCACTTATTTAAGATGATGCTCGATGAATTACCAAAACAATCAATTGCCATTGCTTCTACCAAAGCCTTAAAGGATGAGCTGCAAAAAATCAGAAATTTTCTCTGTAAGCAACCAAGGGAAATATGTTTGTCAGAATCTTTGGAGCAAAAGATTAGTGGTAATTTTAAGATTCACTTTGATAAACCTGAATTCAATGATTTAGAGGAATTGGAAAAGCGGGAAATTGCAGAATTTCACTATCGTATACAACAACAATTTCAGCCGTACTATCACCAAAAGCATCTTCAATGTTTAGACTGCTCTTTAAAATCAACCATCCTCAATCGCCTCACTTACTTACAAAACAGTCGTAGCCGCAAGCTTGTCAATCAATCTTCTCAATATTCAACTCCCATATATGGCGCTTGAAGGCTCAAAAAACACTATATATGGAAATACTCAAGAGGTTAGAAAAATTGTATTCTTCTTCCTCAGCTTCCTCAGCTCCCCCAGCTCCCTCAGCTTCCCCAGCTCCCTTGACAACGACATCTTTACCTTAACTTGTCACCAATGGCTAATAGCTAATCTCTGAATAAACACCGACTCTCCGAGTCAGGCAACAGGGAAGAGAATTGTTTCTCCCATTCAATTTGGGGCGCAGGGTGCTCCTGGCAAGATCTCCACAATTAGAGGATTTTGGAGTGATATGGTGTGGTGGAACAGCGGCGTGAAGAGTAGTAACTGAGAGAAGCTGACTTTGTGACCCATGATACATTTGTTCAACTATTCCCTCGGTAAGCTAACTGAACTGAGCGCTCGTGGAAGCTCTACCAACTGTTAGCTCAATTTGAGCGTCCACAGACTCATAAATGTTACAATATTTAACGTAAATGAGCATATAATAAAGTTTTATGAAGAAATTAGTGAAGCTGACATTAGCACATCTTACCTCAAACCTGGTATAACTCTAAAGCTTATACCAGCCTCTCTAACCATATTCTTACGATTGACAAACATAAAATTTGCTTCAGACAACAGGAATTAGCACTACCCTGCTGCGCTAAACCGGGCAGAATAACCAAGATGTTTGCTTTAGAACCCATTTATCTCTAATCGAGCGCTATGAAAACTGCTCAGACTTCAACAGATCTAGTCCGTACTTACCTGCGAGAAATTGGTCGCGTGCCCTTGCTCACTCATGAACAAGAAATACTTTATGGAAAACAGGTACAACGACTAATTGACTTAAGGGGAACGAAAGAGTCTCTAGAAGAAAAGCTAGAGCGTGAGCCAACCATCTCAGAATGGGCGCAAGCGGCTAATATCTCTGAAGCCCAATTGGAATCAGCCATTGCCGGTGGTGAAGCGGCAAAACGCAAGATGGTGGAAGCTAATTTGCGACTAGTAGTTTCGGTAGCCAAGAAATACATCAAGCGTAATGTAGACTTATTGGACTTGATTCAAGAAGGCACAATTGGTATGCAGCGAGGGGTAGAAAAATTTGACCCCTCTAAAGGATATCGTTTTTCTACTTATGCTTACTGGTGGATTCGGCAAGCCATTACCCGTGCCATTGCAGAAAAAGGGCGTACAATTCGTCTTCCCATCCATATTACTGAGAAACTCAACAAGATTAAAAAGGTTCAACGCCAACTCTCACAAAAGCTGGGTAGATCAGCCAGTATCTTAGAATTAGCTCAAGAGTTGGAATTGTCAGAAAAGCAAGTACGGGAGTACTTGGAACGATCGCGTCAACCTTTGTCTTTGGATCTACGTGTAGGAGATAATCAGGATACAGAATTAGTAGAGTTGCTCGAAGATGATGGTCCGACTCCTGAAGATTTTGTCACTTACTCAGCGCTGCAAATTGATTTACATAAGCTGATGGCTGATTTAACACCTCAGCAACAGCAGGTATTAGCACTACGTTTTGGCTTAGAAAGTGGGCGCCCTATGACCTTAGCAAAAATTGGTGATTGCCTTAGTATCAGTCGTGAAAGAGTACGACAAATCGAACGGGAAGCACTTTCTAAACTCCGCAAGCGCAAAGCTGACATTCGTGAGTATATAGCGGCTAGTTAACTCATTCCTCCCCTAAGGGGGATGAGAAGTTTCTCTTATTTATTATTTGTTGTTTGTGAAGGCTTTTACCTGAGTAGCTTGCCCCAAGGGCTGGTGAGAGAACCCGATATCAATAGTTCGGTTCTACCCACTGTATCATTCGTACTAGCTTGTTAACTTAGTTTATAGAGACTTCGAGAATAGAGAGAAACAAAACCAGCAGCTCCCTCCTTCGGTGGGAAGATGTGAGAGAGTTGTTACTAGGAGGAAAAAGGTGAACCATACATCCAACGACACCCATGAGTTTTTTGAGGGCGATTCTGACACCAATGTCCTTTGGCAGTATGTGCAATCTATGAGTCCAGAAGCTATTGCCCATATGTCTAAACCAACCTCTTCTGAAGTATTTCAGGTGATGGAGCGCAATATCATGGGAATGCTGGGAAACCTACCTTCAGAAAACTTTGACGTGAGTGTTAGTACAACCCGTGAAAATTTGGGACGTCTGTTAGCTTCGGCGATGGTTAGTGGCTATTTCCTGCGCAATGCTGAACAACGCATGACTTTTGAAAAGTCTCTACAAATAGCTGAATCTCAATCTTCTTCTGAAGCCGACTAATAGGGGAAACGCTATCCTTAATTCTTAATTCCGCGCAGCGGTACTAGCAGCTTGATTACTCAACAGCATCCTCAAGACAGTTTTGCCATTACTTTTGCACCATTATCTTTGACAGAAATCTATGCTTTAGCTGATGATCCAGCCAATGGAGCGGTAGTAGTCATGAGTGGTACTGTACGCAATCAAACCGATGGTAAGCCAGTAGTTGCACTGGAATATCAAGCTTATGAACCAATGGCAATACAAGTATTTGCTTCAATTGCTGCTGATATTCGTCAAAAATGGCCAGATGTGAATCGAGTAGTAATTCATCATCGCATAGGTCGCTTACAAATTGGCGAAATTAGTGTACTAGTAGCTGTTGGCTATCCCCATCGTTCGGAAGCATTTGCGGCTTGCCAGTATGCAATTGATACTCTCAAACATAATGCCCCGATCTGGAAAAAAGAACATTGGGCAGATGGTTCTAGTAGTTGGGTAAGTATTGGTGCTTGTGAGGAAGTAACAAGTAAAAAGTAACGAGTAACGAGTAACAAGTAACAAGTTTTGAGTTAATCCTGCTTTTTGGTAGGATTAGTCATCGAGTTGTTAAGAGCTTAACAAATGACTAGCATCTATCAAAAAGCAACAGTTGGTGCTACTGGGTTAACTCTAAGTCTGTTTGCTTTCCTTGGTAACCATCAGCAAGTACAGGCAACCACTATCTTTGATGTTGCAGGAGATCAGGACTGCTTCGGAACAAGTATAAGTCCATGCGATTTTATTAGATCTAATCAAATAATTCAGGAACCTGATGATGGTGATTTCGATTTTTTCAGAACTGGTTCCTTCAACTGGACACACAATTATACATTACCTGTGGGAAGCAACATTACTGGTGCAAGGCTGACAATTGTTACTTTAGATGTAGAGGATAATGGAGCTGGAGATGGTCAGGGTGGTGAACCGTTTGATGATCGCCTCTTTCTAGATGGACTTGAAGTCTTAGAAGCTTTTGATAATACTTTTACACCGGATCTAGATAGAAGAACACCAAAACCTGTTAACAGTACAGTTTTCAATTTAGATGCAAGTTTCTTCTCTGTCCTTAGAGATGGCAATATTGATGTGCAAGTAGTTTCTGACGCGGGTGTCAAATCTGATTTTATTGCCATAGATTTTGCAACACTTGAATTAACTGTCAGTGAAACTTCATCTGTACCAGAGCCAGTCTCTGTAATGAGTATCTTAGCTTTTGGCACATTTGGTGTTGGTTCTCTTCTGAAAGGAAGGTTGAGTGGAGCACAAGAGCAACCCAATAGTAAATAAACCATAACAGCCCACAATACTTGTAGATGTTGGGTTTTTTGTCAACCCAACCTACTGCCGCGACACACCTAAAACTGTAGGTTGGGTGTAACGAAGTGAAACCCAACGCAGTATATTCCGGTGGGGTGAGCGAAAAAAGGAGTGGGAAAACAAGACAGCAGACGCGGAGACGCGGAGACACGGAGACGCGGAGAATGGAAATCCCACACAAAATTTCGTTCACCCATTCCGGTGTTGGGTTACGCTATCGCTCCACCCAACCTACATTTATTGCACTATTTTAAGCTTGACACGGCAGTAGGAATAGTACTATTCATCACCTGCAACCTGGTTTTGTTTATATCCCATTTACTCCAAAGAACTCTGAGGGCAAAATACAGTAAGCTGTGGTCAAATACATCTATGGCATTTGTCATTAAAGAGCTGAATTTTCGTGTCTCAAATCAAAACAAAACTAACTGGTGTGCCCCGCACCTTACTGTTACCCCTCAGAGGAAGAGCTGAGGCACAAGCTCATCCTGATCCCCTCTTCCAAGATCCCTTGTCTGTTGAGTGGTTAAAACTCGTTGGTTGGGATCAAGAACTAGAGGCATCTGATCTTAAGTTTGGTGAAGCTTTTACTATTGCCATGGCTATCCGAACTATCTACCATGATCAAATCGCATCTCGTCATATTGCTAACTCTTCTCATCCGGTTGTTGTGGAATTGGGGGCTGGATTATCTAGTCGTTTTCACCGCGTAGGACAAAATGCTTATCGTTGGTTCGATTTGGATTTGCCTGTGGTAACTGAATTACGCCGTAAGTTAGATACACCAACACAACAGCACCAGTTTATTAGTGCTTCAGTCATGGATTTTAACTGGATGGATACGGTGAGTGAGGTAGCACCAGAAAATATTTTATTTATTGCAGAAGGTTTGCTCATGTACTTTGATGTACATGAGGTGCAGCAACTCATCGATGTGATGCACTCTCGTTTCCCAGGGGCAACCTTAGATCTGGAAGTATTAGGCAATTATGCCAAGCTCTATAGTAAAACCCTCACTCAAATTGGAGCACCCCTTAAGTGGTTGGTTAAGAATGAAGCAGACTTAGTAGCGATGGGATTGCAGGTAGTCAATGTTTGTCCTCTTTTTCAACTGTATCCTGAGTGTTGGCCTTGGCAATGGCAATTAATTTTGAGATTCCTTAACCAATTCCCCTATTTTCGTAATGGTTATCTGATGGTCGAGACTAAGTTATAACATGGTAAAAATGGGATGATCCCGTAAAAATAAGGTAGGTTGGGTGGAGCGCTAGCGCAACCCAACAGCAAATACCCAATGGTGACAAGTTAAGGTAAAAGTGTCGTTGTCAAGGGAGCTGGGGAAGCTGAGGAAGCTGAGGAAGAAGAATATAATTTTTCAACCTCTTGAGTATTTCCATATATAGTGTTTTTTGAGCCTTCAAGCACCATATATGGGAGTTGACAAAATGCACAACTGTTTACTTGTCACCATTGGCAAATACCTCTTAACAGCCCACAAATTACAAAGATTTGGGTATGAGCCTGAAAGATTTACTTAAAGAAAAACGTGAAGAAATTATTAGCATTGCTGCTAAGTATGGAGCATTCAATGTGCGAATATTTGGCTCAGTGGCACGGGTAGAGGAAACTGCTGATAGTGATATCGATTTTTTGGTAGAGTTGGGGTCGGATAGAAACTTGCTGGATCGGATCGCATTAATACAAGATTTAGAAGATATTTTATGTAGAAAAGTAGATGTGGTGACGGTTAAAGGACTGCGAGAGTACTTTCGCGATCGCATTCTTAATGAGGCGATATCATTGTGACAGATAATCAGATTTATTTGGCAGATATAGCTAAGCGGATTTTAAGGTGAAAATAGAACGGATAAATCTGAAAACAACAACACTACAAATTTTGGCAGTAACAGCCTTCCTCAGTCTAGGTTTTTTACTCAAAGTTAACATGGGCAATGTCAACGAAGTTTATGCTTTGCCTTTGGCTAAACAGTATGCAGATCCTACCTGGGTTCCAGGAGACTGGTACTATAATGAACCTACCGGGTATCGACTGTTGTTCGTCGCTTTGCTTGGTCACTTAACCGTAGCTTGGGGTTTTTTAGCAACTTCGATCATCGGACGGTTAATTTACTACACTCTGATATCTTCAGGCTTAGTCTTATTAGGTAGAAAGCTAGGCATCAGCTTAGCACCTCTATTAGTCGGAATTGGTCTATTTTTATACGTCAATCATTATCAAGGAATGGTTGCTCAGGAATGGTTGGTGGGAGGAGTTGAGGCTAAGTCCTTTGCTTACGGTTTCCTCCTCCTCGCTATTTGGCTGATGTTAGGGGGCTCCTATCGCTTGATGGCATTGATGCTAGGATTATCTGCCTCATTTCATGTCTTGGTAGGAGGCTGGGCTTTTCTGGCAGTGGTAGGATGGCTACTCTGGAAGCGCAAACAAGATTTTGCTGATATCTCTTATCTAGGTTCAGTTTTGCTCATCTACTTTGTAGCCAGTGGGTTTGCCATTTTGCCTGTGTTCCAGCAGTTATTTACTCCGATTCCCAGCGGCTCGATCGAACCTTCCTATTTATTCGTCTTCCTGCGACACCCTCATCATGTCAATCCTCGATCCTGGGACTCAGATTGGTGGCTACTCCCGTTAGTACACTTATTGATTTTAGCTATTAGTTGGTTCCTACTCCAACGGAAGCAACAGTCTGAGGAACCATCCCCACAACATATCGCTCGTAGGTCGTTGGTTGAGTTCACCCTTATTACTCTAGTACCTTTTGTCCTCGGATTAGCGATCGCTCCTTTTGATACTCAAGGTAAGCTCTTGCAGTATTTCTTCTTCCGTTTGGGTGATATCATGTTACCCCTCAATAGCTATCTGTTATTTGTTTGCGCTTTGGAGCAAACTTTCATCGGCAGTAAACAGCGGCTATTTTCCCTATTTTGTATCCTACTACTAAGTATTGCTGTTAGTATCCTGAGTGTCAACTTTTACCATTCATTAATAGCTCTAACTCAATTTCCGGGTAAGGAGCAGGGAGTAGAGCCAGAATGGCAAGATATGTGTACTTGGATTAAAACTAATACCCCTCACAATACCCTGGTTATCTCTCCCCCAGTAGAATTTGTCAACTTTACCTGGCTCACTGAGCGTCCCACTATTGCTAAATTCAGATTGCTACCGTCAGTTTCTGCAAGTGTAATTGGGTGGTATGAACGCCTCAATGACTTGAGTGGTGACATTAATCCCTGGCCAAGTAAAGATAGTAAAAAGGATAACAGAAGTGAGATTCGTCAGGCACTCACCACTGGTTACTATAGCTTGCAAACTCCTCAGGTTGAGTCTTTAATGCTCAAGTACCATGCCAATTATTTCGTCACTCGTACCGAACACCAACTAGAGTTACCCATCGCTTATCAAAATTCTCTCTATATTTTTTATCAAAAGGGTGAGTAAGTCGGGTTTTGAACATTGGACACTAAGCTTATACAGTGTCTGACTTGCTCCTTCTTAAAATTTGTCCAAACTCTAAATGTATTGCTTCTTTCTTTCCCATCAATAGTTCAGACAATATAACCGTGTTGCTTACCCCAATTTAACCATGCTTCTGCCATTTGTTTAACTTTACCTCTTTGTTCAGGCTGTACTGGGTTTTCTTGGGTAATTTGACGTAGAGCAGGAAGCCAGTAAATTGGGTTTTGACGTAAATCTTCTAATAACAAAGGGATTACAGCTTGTCCCATACTTACAATTTTTTGATATGCGGGATGTTTGGACATTTCAACAGTAGATGACATACCTTCCACCTCTTGAATCCACTGAGATGCAAGATTAACAAATTCCTCTTTTAATTCTTGATTATTGTGTTCTTTCACCTGCATAATATGTATGATTTTCCTTGATGTCTAAATCCGTACTCCATATATTAACAATAATTTTCAACCAAGAGTGTACAACATAATTATTAGATAATCTTAAATCAAGAATGACAATTATCAGTTATTTGCCGAAACTGTTAACCACTCCCAAAGCCAAAAACTATAACTTCCAGGTTATTTTTTGGCTAAGTTTAAGTCTGGTGTTCGCTGCCCATTATAGTATCCTGGGATTTCAACAATCTCTAACTCAGTATTCTATACAGGATGATGCAAGGCAACATGTGTTTTGGATGCGGCGATTCTTAGACCCTGAATTGTTTCCCAATGACTTAATTGCCGACTATTTTCAATCCGTTGCTCCTTGGGGTTATACCAATTTATATCACCTGTTTGCCACAGTAGGCATTGACCCAATTGTTCTGAGTAAATATCTACCAATAGTACTCGGTTTAATCACCACTGCCTACTGTTTTGGAGTCTGCTTAGAAATTTTGCCAGTGCCAGTGGCAGGATTTATGGCAGCAGTGATGCTCAACCAAAATCTTTGGATTGAAGATGACTTAGTTTCAGCCACCCCCAGAGCTTTTATCTATCCTTTACTATTAGGATTTTTGTATTATCTCTTGCGAGGTTCCCTACTACCCTGTCTAGGTGCGATCGCATTACAAGGTCTATTTTATCCTCAATCTGTATTGATCTCTTCCGGTGTCCTAGTACTGCGAGTATTGCATTGGGGGACCAGGAGTTGGAGGGACGCGGGGACAAGGAGACGCGGAGACGCGGAGATGAAGAGACAAGGGAAAAATTCCCAATTCCCAATTCCCAATTCCCAATTCCCAATTCCCTATCAATTTGCTGCTGCTGGATTGGGAGTAGCTCTACTAGTACTCTTACCCTATGCTTTGAGCAATTCTTCTTTCGGACCGATTATTACCGTAGACCAGGCTAAGAGTTTACCAGAGTTTTGGTCAGGGGGTAGGTCAACCTTTTTTCGAGATAATCTCTGGTTGTTTTGGTTAGGGGGACGTAGTGGGATCTTACCGGATATGCCGGTTACACCTCTAATCCTGGGTACTGGTTTACTGTTACCGATATTACTGCGCTATCCCTCTCGATTACCACTAGTGAAGGAAGTTAAATATAAAGCCGTAATCTTAGCTCAGTTGATACTGGCATCCTTGGGAATGTTTGCTGCTGCTCATATTTTCTTGTTTAGGCTGCATTTACCTAACCGCTATACCAGTCATAGCTTTAGAGTTACCATAGCTCTAGCTGCTGCGATCGCCTTAACAATTATTTTAGATGCTATTTTTGTTTGGGCACAACGGCAAATTAAACCTCGGTTTTCTGGAAGACAAGTGGTAGCAGTGGGGACAGCTGTGCTGTTAGGAATGGTAATTACTCTATATCCCCAAACTTGGAGACATTTTCCCAGAACTCAATACCAATTAGGTCAACACCCAGAATTATATGAGTTCTTTGCTCAACAACCCAAGAATATTTTGATTGCTTCGCTAGCTGAAGAAGCCAATAACTTGCCAACTTTCGCCCAGCGGTCTATCCTCGTAGGCAGTGAATATGCTATTCCCTACCATACTGGCTACTACAACCAATTCCGTCAGCGAGTCTTGGACTTAATTCAGGCTCAGTACAGTCCTAATTTAGCAGAAGTACAAGAATTTATTGACAAGTACAACATTGATTTTTGGCTGTTGGACTTAGCTGCTTTTACCCCCGAGTACCTGGCAAATAATGAATGGTTACAGCAGTTTCAACCACTAGCGAGGGAAGCGCAAATGAGGCTTGAACAAGGAACGGTACCTGCTTTGGTAAATTTAAGGGAGCGCTGTTTAGTTTTTCAAACTGAGGGTTTAGTTGTTTTGGCAGCAGAATGTGTTAAAGAATAAATGAATGCTTCCATTGGAAAATTTAATTTTCTTGACAGTGAGAAATGGTTCAGAGCAAAGCTTTGAGCAGTGCCTGGAATTTGAGTTGAATTTCAGCTAATTCCTTATTAGGGTCAGAACCAGCAACAATACCAGCACCAGCATAGAATCTAGCACGGCAAGTTGGGGAACTCTCTAACAAGGGTTGATCGCTTTCAATTAAAGCTGAACGAATGCCTACAATAAATTCACAGTTTCCTTGATAATCTACCCAACCTAAAGGAGCCCCATATAAAGACCGATCAAAGGTTTCTAAAGCCAGAATTTGCTCTTGAGCTATTTTGGTGGGAACTCCTGCTTCTGCTGGAGTTGGATGCAGTTGATTAACGATTTCTAAGGGATGGA
The DNA here is from genome assembly GCA_010692635.1 of Symploca sp. SIO2C1. Taxonomy (GTDB): domain Bacteria; phylum Cyanobacteriota; class Cyanobacteriia; order Cyanobacteriales; family Coleofasciculaceae; genus Caldora. The sequence goes on from JAAHGL010000005.1 coordinate 56,752, forward strand.
TATCTGTTAATAGCTGAGCTTTAATTGGTGTCCATAAATGCTGGATGTTAGAAAGTTGTAGCAGTTGGGTAGCTGATAGAACTTGGGGCGTTAAACCGAGGGAACAGAGAGATTGGATAAGAAAATCAAGAACAAATCCGTGTTCGCGCCTTTCTTTTTCACTACAGAGTAATCGGTTAGCTAAGTCGGCATCTTCAGCTACTGTTTTTCCCCTTGGTGCAGAACCGGCTATCGCATCGGTTACTAACTGACGATTTTGAATGCTAACTAGACGCTCAGGACTAGCACCGATAAAGTTTTGTCCCTTGCCGTTACTAGTCGAAAAAATATAGCAATCAGGATAACTATGACGCAGATTGTCAAGAGAATTAACTAAGTTAAATTGCCTTAGTGAAACTACATCAATGGCATTGGCTAGGACAATTTTGCTTAATTGATTGGTCTGAATCAATTGTAGAGCAGATTCAACTGATGATTTGAAGAGCTCTTCACTTTCTTGATCTTGGTTGATAAATTTATTTTTCTGCTGCTGAGGAATCAGAAAAATATTTCGACTAGACCGGGTGATAATTTGTAATTGATTGCATAAGCTTTCCCACAACCAGTCAAGATTTATTTGAGGATTGATGGCAATATTGGCAACTAATAAACAACTGGTTTGAGAACAGGATATTTGCCAGCGAGGAAGAAAAATAGTGGCAGAAGGGAAAGGGGATTCAACTGTTGGATTGTTCTCAAAAAACGTAAAGCTGCAGAAGAAATGAGGTCCAGCAAACGGCAATTTTAAGTCACCGTGACTGATGGTATTAGCTAGGCAAGACTGAATAAATTGTTGTGCTTTCTCGAAGCGATCGCGCCCTTCAAATTCAATCGCAGCAGCAGCATCAATCGCGGCAATAGCTTCTTGCTTCTTGCTGTTTTCCAAGTAAAATTGCAGTTGCTCTGGTTTGGCGATCGCTTGGAGGGCTGCCAGGGGATCACGGTGTTGAATTTCTTGGGAAATACTGATAAATTGTTGCAAATTTTTAGCAATAGCTTGCTGTTTGCCAGTTAACAGCAGTTCATACAGCTCTTTGTGAGCATCAAAGAGATTAGTGCGATATGGGGTGAGAGTCATAGAAACAGGGAATAGTAAATTTTTTTGAAGTTCTCTTCCAAAAGTCCGACTAACAATGGTGGGATGTCTAGAGGGACATACTGGCTCCCTACCGGATCCCTGGTGTCGATTGACCCCTTTCTCTGGCTCGAACTACCGACAGTACAGATCAGCACTTCTGTACTTTGGACTTACCCATCCTACCAGAGAACTATCACAGGCTAAGGATTTAAACAAACAACTATTTTTGCTGATGACTACCAGCTTCGTTAGACAATCAAACACTAAATTGTGGCTAGCCGCAATCAAGCCACCTATGTATACTGTAGCGGTTATCCCCATTTGGGTAGGAACTGCTGTGGCTTGGGCAACCGATGGAGGGATTGATAGCCTTATATTTTCCACCTTTTTAATCTCAGCAATTTTGATAATTGCTTGGCTCAATCTCAGCAATGATGTTTTTGATGCTGAAACTGGTATTGATAAAAATAAAGCTCATTCTGTGGTGAACTTAACTGGGAATAAGCCACTAATTTTCTGGTTGAGCAATTTCTGTTTAGCTGCAGGCATTCTGGGAATTTTAGCGATCGCTTGGTGGCAACAAGACTTCACTGTAATTACTATTATTCTGCTGTGTTGTGCTCTAGGATATAGCTACCAGGGACCACCCTTTCGCTTTGGTTACCAGGGATTAGGGGAGATTATCTGTTTTGTTACTTTTGGTCCGATGGCAGTCTCCGCTGCTTACTACTCTCAAACTCAGAGTTGGTCTTGGACTAATCTAGCAGCTGCTGTGATTATCGGGATTACCACCAGTGTAATTTTGTTTTGCTCCCATTTTCACCAAGTAGAGGATGACACTGCAGCGGGAAAGCGATCGCCGATTGTGCGCCTTGGAACCCAAAGAGGCTCCCAAGTGTTAATCTGCTTTGGCAGCATTGTCTATATTCTTACTGGCTTATTTACTTTATTCGGTATTTTTCCTCTCTGGACTTTACTAACCTTCCTCAGTTTCCCCTTTGCTCTCAAGCTATTTCGTCACGTTCACCAGTATCATGACCAACCAGATAAGGTAAGTAATTGTAAATTTATCGCAGTAGCTATGCATTTTGGGAGTGGCTTGTTGTTGGGGTTAGGATTTGTTGTTGGAATTTAGAATTCAGAATTTACGTCTAATGTGAATTAAATTGTACATATCGTAGGGGCGGGTTTAGCGACAAACCAACCCATTTGACCCGAATATTGGGATCAAAACCCGCCCAACGCCATCCCCAGGTTAATGCAACCAATCTCCAATTCTAAATTCCCTTGGTTATCGCTTGGGCGGGTTTTGTATTAAGACTTTCACTAAATGTGTTGACGGTGATCCTAAACCCGCCCCTACGGCAATTGATATTGTCTGTTTTGGGTATCTAATTCACATTATGCGTAATTTAGAATTTAGAATTAATTTGTTGGTCTAAAATCCTTGTACAGCAAAGATTTTGGAGTTTATTTTAAGTGAGATACAGATCCTATTCCCTATTCCCCATTCCCCATTCCCAAAAACCAGGCTCTTTGTACCTCATCTAAATGAAAAACGCTGTATCAATTATCAATTATCAATTATTCCTGATCTACTAAAGCCGTGAGAATAGCATAACCCTGAGGTAGCAGGTGCAATCCATCAAGGCTCAACTCAGCTCTGAGATTACCATCAGTATCTGCCAAATAAGGCACTGCATCAATAAAAGTAACACCTGCTTGCTCACTCAATTGATTAAGTTTGTGATTGAGCAAAATAACTTTAACTTTATTAAGTTTGAGTAAAGCATCGCGATTTTTCGGTGGAACCTTAATATGTTTAGCTGTAGTCCGAGGCAAAACCGAAAATATAACAATTTTAGACTGCGGATGGGTATTTTTTAGCTCATTGATTAACTCCGAGAAATCAGCGACTATACTCTCAGAACTTTTTCCTTGCATTAAATCAAGGTTCCCCACCATAATGATAAAACTATCTGCCTGGATATTTTTCAGTAGAGATATGCGGTTGATAGTATTGGGGATAGTTTCGCCAGGAAATGATTGATTTAAGCTACCCGGTGGAAGCAACTCACGGGGAAAGCTAAAAAACATGGAATTACCTAAAAGAACAACAGGCACTCTTCTACCTGTAGCTATTTTTGCTTCTTGTTCTACTAAATATTTCAATTGTTCAATGCTAGCATAGTCAAAATTCGGGTCTGTTGACAATTGCTGGTATAGTTCCGAGTTAATCTTTTGTAGTCTAGTTAAATAAGTTTCATTCCAAGACCAAGGTTGCAAGTTATCTAGGGTATTTTCTATATCTGGCGATAAAACCAGTTCCTGAGTCTCAATTAGCTTGATTCCTGGTACTTGGCTGCGAATAATTGTTTTTAAATTCTGAGCAGTTGCTAGTAAAATGAAGATAGAAATTACTATAATTACTCGATTTATCAGTAAAAACTGTTGTCTACACTCCTCTTTTTGCTCTATGCTCAGCTGCATTGGTTGCTCAGATAGAGAAACGAAAATAGTGGAGGTAATATGATTATTGATAATCAAGCTTCTCAGAGGTACTAGCAGAGGAGCAACCGATTGGCTAGCTCTTACTTTAGAGGATTTGGATTTGTGTAATTGATGAAAAGTAACCTTAGGTAATAAAGGAGAGAAGATTCCTTGATCACCTCCACCGCCAAATTCCTTCACTAACTTTTTCCAAGCCATCAGATTATCATGAAATTGACTAGCTAATTTACCATCTAGTGAATTAGTAATCTCTGCCGGATAGAGGTTGCATCTGTAGTTTTGGTAAAAATTGAGAGACTGCTCATCCAAAACGATATTTTGTCCCAAGCTTAACTGGTGAAAAGCATGCTCTAGGTGTACTGCATCAACTACCAGTTTCAGGGAAATTGGAAAAGTAGGATTTGGTTTTAAAGTCTTAAGTTGTTCTTTCGTATAGCGTTTACCATTGATAATGACAGAATCTAAAGTATCGACGGGATTCATTGCTAACTGTGATCACACTTGAGTAATGAGTAATGAGCGCCTGACGGCGAATTAAGAATTAAGAATTAAGAATAAGAATTCATTCATTGAATCGCCGAAAAAGAAAATGAGAAACAAGTCAGCTTCCCTTACAACCTTCTGCCTTCTGCCTTCTGCCTTCTGCCTTTTTTCTGAAGAGTTGTAGGTTGGGTGAAGCGTTAACAATACTTTGACCAAAATCTCAAGGGGAATTACCAAAAGCGAAACCCAACGCTAACTCTCTCTGCGTTGGGTTTCGCGAAAGCTTCACCCAACCTACTTTTGTAACTGTACTTGTTTGGTGAACAGTCATTTTTCTTTTACTCCGATGTTCAGGCTACACTATTGATCAAAGCTACTAATCAGCTCAATCGATGAGCTACTGCATTAACCCCGACTGTCCTCATCCCCAAAATCCCGATAATATCCTATTTTGCCAAGCCTGTGGTTCGGAATTGCTGCTGGTAGGACGTTATCGGGTGAGTCAGTTACTCAGTGGGAAAGGGGGATTTGGTAGGACTTATGAAGTGACTCACGGTAGTACTACTAAGGTACTCAAAGTTCTGATTAATCATCCCACATATAGATTCAAAGGTGCGTTACGCTACGCGACGCTGCTGGCGAAATATTTCGTAATATAGGAAGACTTCGGATAATGAACAATGGATAATGGATAATTACCTCTCCTTGAAAGAAGAGGATTGACAATCAGGAAAATATTTTCTTTTTATTTTCTTGCATTTTTGAAGAGGTCTTAGACCAAATTAACCAATTATCAATTATCAATTATCAATTATCCATTGATAAGGCCTACGCTACAGTTTGCGATCGCTATAATATATGTGCGCACATTTTCCCATTATGAAATAATATCAAACAAATAACAGCAAAGTCAACTCTTACTTGTGATAATTCTTATTTTGAATAATGGTATGAGCGCGATAAAGCTGCTCCACCAAAAATAATCTAGCCATCTCGTGAGGGAAAGTCATTTTAGATAAGCTTAATACTTGATAAGCATAGTTATTGACTTGTTCACTCAAACCTTCTGGCCCTCCAATCACAAAAACTAGAGGTTGTAATAATTCTTGCTTAATAAAGCTGGCAAATTCTAGGGAAGTTAATGACTTTCCTGTTTCTGACAGGAAGATGAGTTTATCATTTTTTTTGACTAAAGAGAGTATTTTACTCAACTCTTTCTCTTTCCCTGCATCTTTAATTTCAACTATATCTAGTTGAGGCATTCTTTTGAGGTATTCGTTAATTCCTGCATTAATCCAGGTTTTTTTTATTTTACCGACTGCGATTATTTTAAACTTCATCTAACGAGCTAGTACCGCTGCGCGGAATTTAGAATTTAGAATTTAGAATTTAGAATGCTTATAGAGTAAGGATTCTATCGATTACCAGGGCGTAGTTAGACATTGTTGCGTCTCTTCTACAGATGTGTAATGTGTTCCTCGCCAATGTTTTCTAAGCTTGTTCGGCTAACCACACTGCTTTACCCCTACTAAGGCGTTCCATAGAACGTCTCAGAGCGAGTTTTTGCAGTTTACCGAAAAAGAGGGTAGCTAACCAGAATTTGGTATAACTGAATCTTCACTTGCCTTGGATGGGAAAAGAAAAATGATTGAAAGCCTTGTCTGGGATGGCTTTCAGATTGATGCAGCAAACCCTAGATAGAAAAAATTTTTATCCTTTATAAAATCTTCAAATGTCAAACACTTGTTACAAAACTTTATCTAAGGTTATATTTGTTAACAACAAGAGACACAAGGAGACTTTAACTATGTTTGCACCCATCGTTACTACCGCTAGTCGCTTAATTGGCAAAAAAGAGTTTAATCAGCTTAGAGGCAAAGTAATTGGTCTTCACTGCCAAACCATCACCAAATTCTGTAATGCTGTTGGTATTAACAGCAAAGAGCGTCAAAAATTAATTAAGCTAGCCAAATCTAATGGTAAAACCCTAGGACTGCTAGCTTAGAGGGAAAAAGATCTTATTTTTTACACCCATAAAAAGTGCGCGACCGCGCTAGTGAGGTATTCTTAAGGTTCAAAAATATCCAGTTGCTCCATTGCTGTTTTTTGAGCATTTTTATTCAACCTTGGTTGCGTTTGTTGAATACCTTTGCGTAATCCCATAGCAATTTTACTGTGCTTTTCAATTTGTCCCATTACCTGCTTAGCTCGCTTAATTACAGAAGCTGGCAAACCTGCCAAGCGTCCTGCTTCAATGCCATAGGAACGGTCTGCTCCTCCTGGTTGAACTTGGTGCAAAAAGATAATTTCATTGGGTAATTCTTTCACTGTCACCTGATAGTTGGCAACATTAGTTAAAATAGAAGCTAGCTCATTGAGTTCGTGATAGTGAGTAGCAAAAATAGTACGAGCCTGAATTTCTGCAGCCAGATATTCAGCAACTGCCCAAGCAATCGAAAGACCATCAAAAGTTGCAGTACCACGACCAATTTCATCAAGGAGAACTAGGGATTGGGGAGTTGCATGATTGAGAATATTAGCCGTTTCATTCATCTCCACCATAAAAGTGGATTGACCCGTTGCCAAGTCATCTACCGCTCCCACACGGGTGAAAATGCGATCGCATTTTCCTAAAGTTGCCTCCCTGGCTGGAACAAAACTCCCTGTTTGCGCCATCAGTTGAATTAATCCCACTTGCCGCAGATAGCAACTCTTGCCACTGGCATTCGGTCCGGTGAGAATAATTAGGTCTGGTTTGTCATTAGTTGTTGCTTCTTGTTCTGGGGAATTACTACTGCCTAAGTGAGCTGAATTGGGTACGAAGAAACCAGCAGGAAGGGACTGCTCCACTACCGGATGACGCCCTTCAATGATCCGAATGTTCCTACCTTCGACCATTTTCGGGCGGCAGTAACCCTCATATACTGCTACCTCTGATAAGCCACAGAGAATATCGATAGCGGCAACAGCACGGGAGACTTTACGAATCTCATCGGCTTCTTCGGCAACTTCGGCTCGCAGACTAGCAAAGATTTCGTATTCTAAGTGGTTTAAATCCTCCTTAGCAGTAAGTATCTGCGCTTCCCGTTCCTTTAACTCTGGGGTAATGTAGCGCTCTTCATTAGTCAGGGTTTGTTTACGGATGTAGTTATCGGGAACTTGATCGGCTTTACTCCGGGAGATACTGATGTAGTAGCCAAAGGTTTTGTTAAATCCTACCTTGAGGTTGGAGATCTCGGTGCGTCGTCTCTCCGTTACTTCTAAATTAGCAATCCACTGTTGGTTAGCCTCAGCATTGCTGCGCATCTCATCTAACTGGTAATTAATACCAGGTCGAATTAAGTTACCCTCGGTTATATGCAAAGGAGGTGATTCTACTAGATGAGCTTGGATTTTTTGCCCTAGTTGTTCTAAAGCTGGTGGTACTTGCTGTAAAGCTCTGAGGTAGGGAGAATCACCACCAGTTGCCAATTCCGCAAGTTCTGGTAATTTCAACAGGGAATCTGCTAGAGCTACTAAGTCTCTGCCATTAGCTTTACCAGAACCAGCACGACCTGTGAGTCTTTCTAAGTCATAAATAGATCGTAACAGCTGTCGTAAATCTTCCCGCAATCCTGTATTTTCCACTAATTCCTGGATTGTATCGTGTCGTGCCTGGATGCCTTTAAGATCTAGTAAGGGTTGTAGTAGCCAGCGACGCAGAGCTCTACCTCCCATTGAAGTACTAGTTCTATCCAAAGCCCAGAGCAAGGAACCGTGAAAAGTGTTATCCCGGACAGTAGCAGTAATTTCCAAATTACGGCGACTTTGATGATCAAGGAGCAAATAATCTGCGATCGTATAACTACGCAAAGTTTGGAGTGCAACATGGGTTTGTTTTTGCGTCTCCTCCAAATATTCCAACAAACCACCAGCAGCACGGACACTTAAAGGGAGATGTTCGCAACCCATACCTTCTAGCGATCGCACTTTAAATCTTTCTAACAGGCGTTGTCTAGCTTCTGCTTGACTAAAGCGGCTTTGAGGACGAAAGGTATAGCAAAAGGAAGGGGGTAAGCATTCTGGTAAATCTTCCGAGGTTTCCCCTGGACGTAGCATAGTCCTTAAATCGGGAGCATTGGTAGGAATTAGTACCTCTGAAGGTTGCAAGCGCATCAATTCTTGGGTTAGCACTTCTAAATCCGTCGCTTGCGTCGTCAAGAATTCTCCTGTAGAAATATCAGAGTAAGCCAAACCCCAATGATTACCAGCAATTACTACCCCTGCCAGGAAGTTATTGCGACGGGCATTAAGCATCCCCTCATCTAGTAAAGTACCAGGAGTGAGAATCTGGGTAATTTCCCGGCGCACCTGACGTCCTTCTTTTTTCGCAGTAGCAGCATCTTCTACTTGATCGCAAATTACCACTGCATAGCCTTTTTCTACCAGCATAGTGCAGTAACGTTCCAAAACATGTTGGGGAACCCCTGTCATGGGTACTCGTCCGATTCCCTTACCAGCTTCCTTACTCGTCTCAACTAACTCTAGTTCCTCCGCCAGTTTCCGAGCATCCTGAAAGAAAGTCTCATAAAAATCTCCCACCCGATAGAGCAACAAAGCGTGGGGATACTGCTCTTTGATGTCTACAAAATGCTGCATCATGGGCGTCAGCAGCTCATAGTCTACTGTCCGATAGTCAGCATTCTCCGGAGGAACACGCTTGGCTGCTGCGGTAGCGCGAGGAGTTAGCTTATTCCCATTGGATGGGGGAGTAGATGCTGAAGCTCGTTCCTTATTCTCAGGATGTGCGCTCATGGAAAATTGGTAATCTGCTGCTTATTCTTAATGACTCTACCGCAGTCGCTGCGCTAACGCACCCTAAGATTACTGATGTTGGGTTTCGTTCCTCAACCCAACCTACAACTACTCAATTCTCTTCTTTCTCAATTCTCAATTCTTGTAACTGCTGAAACTCTACCATAGAACCAATAACAATCGCTCTTCTGTGAAGTTCCTTCAAAACAGAGACATCTTCTATTTGATTAATCACTTCACTCACTTCTAGTGGCACTACTTCAAACCGTACTGTCAACGCTTCGATTACCGATTCGCGAGAGTTTTGCACAACACCCCGTTGTATTCCTCTGATTTCCATATGGCTAAGTAAAGGCATTCTTCTCTCCTGTTGATAACGATTTAATCTTTCCTCAAAACTCTGCTGCAACTCGAATGGCAGTGTCATCATCCAGTCGAGTGAGCGGAATAATTTTCTTATATCCTCTTGATCGTAACCCTTATATCTTGCACCATCCTCGATAACCCGCCAGGGGTTTAAACCCCTGGCTAATAGCTAAAGTCGTCTAAAGACGACTTGAAAAAATGTTTGGTAAACATCAACTGGAAATGCCAAGTGTAAGGATATAATGCGATCGCGAAATCAACACATCTACACTTAGAGCTTATTAAAGTACATTTGTACTCATATAATGGTTATTTCTTCCAAGGAAATTTGGTACCCATCTCAGTTAGTGCCGAAAAAATGAGATAAAGGATGAGTACACCAACACTGACGAGAAAAAGAACCAAGTCGTTGTCCATGCTTGATAAGGAACTTAATGAACTTAAACCCTATCATTAGAGAAGGGACAAAGTACTACTCACAAGTTTTTAATGAGTGTTAGCATTCGATTCTTACCAGATGATGTCACAATTAAGGCTGAAGCAGGAGAGCCTATCCTTGAAGTGGCTAAACGGGCTGGTATTTTCATTCCCACAGGTTGCTTGATGGGCTCTTGTCATGCTTGTGAGGTAGAAATAGAGGGGCAAGGGGAGATTTGTGCTTGCATTACCGGAGTACCAGCAGGTCAACAGCAGCTAACGATTAATCTCTACACCGATGATCACTGGTAAAAACCTCTGACTTTTGGCATATTTAGATTTTTTAGGGATTGAGGATTGTAGATTGAGGATTAAGTATTAGATAACAGGGATTAGGAAATCTTTCCAGTCCTCAATCAACCTGACACATATCCCACGGATTGATATTTTTGTCAATCCGCCTATTGTTATGGTGTATCCTTCCCAGAATTTTAGATGTGACGGTTCAGTGTGCAGAATGTGGGTTAAATTTGTTTACGAGCGCAACACTTATGTAGTGGATCTCAGCCAAGTCAGTGCTTTTGCTTGTGCTGAGAATGGTCGGTTGATGTTTTGGTTACCCAATAGTCCAGTTCAAATTGTTATTCATCCCCAGAAGGATCCAGACTCTTACCAAGAAATCTTAGACTACGTTGAAAATTTAACAGGACTATCTTTAGATTGTGACTGTCAGACCAAATGAAGGTTTTGGATGTTTGAGGCCAAAACTTATCGTCTCTGACTGCTCAAACATCCTCTAACTAATATCCTCTAACTTACCGAAACTAGGGTTTCATAACATTATCGGGAAACTGTCCAATCACGTTACCCGCAGGCCCATATTGGCAGACAACATAGAAGGCTGTATACTTCCTGCCTCCAAGAGTTGCGACGCCCTGTGCTGCACCACACCCTAATTCGGTACTATTTTTCCACACCACCTGAGTAAAATGCCCAGTTTTCCCAGAAAACCCTGGATTGGCATAGTCATAGTCAGAAACCTCGTTGTACCAGCTAGTCACCGCTTGGTTCGCTAGGTTAGTTGCGTCTATAGATGATGCTGTGGTGTAGGAGGCATAGATATTTTCTCCTGCCTTGGTGTCACTGTGTTCAAAAGCGCCAGTGCTTGCCAGATGCTCCGCCCAGCTTTGAGCACTATTGTTAAGGGAAGTACTCTCGGTCATATTGGGACTATTATGGGTGCTCCGATAGCTATTGTGCTTAGACAAAGCTGTCTTGCGCAATGTACTTTGGTCTATTCCTGTTTGTCCGATCGCCGAGCTAGAGCTGATTATCCCCAAGGGAATGATTGTTGCCAAGCCGAGATAAACAACTCTCAAGAATTGCTTCCGATTCATGGATTTACTCCTTACTACGTATGAAAAAAATCCTTTATCTAAGATAACAAAAGAATACCTCTCTCCAGAGATATAATGTTTACTAGTGCAACAAAGCAGGAGGAAAACTCCTAATACTGCTCGGTTAGCAGAACTATTGACCCATGCCTAACAAATCAATGGGACAATCTTGATGGTCAACCAACTTGCCTGAGTACAGTTCTTAAGTTATGGAAGAAACCAAAATCCGGAAGGCAGACCATATCAGGATTTGTCTGGATGAAGATGTCCAATTTCGCCAAAATACCAATGGACTAGAGCGCTACCATTTTACCCACTGTTGCTTACCAGAACTAAACCGCAGTGAAATTGACATCACTACCGAGTTTTTAGGCAAGTTTCTCGGTGCGCCGCTACTAATTTCCTCAATGACTGGTGGTACTCCCCAAGCAAAAACGATTAATTTTCGTCTAGCTGAGGTAGCTCAGCGTTATAAACTAGCGATGGGAGTGGGTTCCCAAAGAATAGCTGTAGAAAATCCCCAAGTAGGTGATACCTTTGCCGTGCGATCGCTTGCTCCTGATATTCTTTTATTTGCTAACCTAGGTGCAGTTCAACTCAACTACGCTTATGGTATTGAAGAGTGCCTACGGGTGATTGAGCTACTAACAGCAGATGCCTTAATTTTGCATCTCAATCCCCTACAGGAATGTATTCAGAGCAATGGTGACACAAATTTCCGGGGATTGCTTGATAAAATAAATAATTTATGCAATAAATTACCAATTCCAGTAATTGTCAAAGAAGTAGGTAATGGCATCTCAGCCCCAATGGCAAAAAAGTTGCTTGCTGCTGGTGTAAGAGCTATTGATGTTGCTGGCGCTGGTGGTACTTCCTGGGCGAAGGTGGAAAGTGAAAGAGCTTTAAACCCCCAACAGCGGCTGTTAGGGCAAACCTTTGCTGACTGGGGATTGCCAACTGCTGAATGCATTACCAGTATTCGAGCTATTGCTCCAGATATTCCCCTAATTGCTTCTGGAGGATTGCGTAATGGTTTAGATGCAGCAAAAGCGATCGCTTTAGGAGCAGATATTTCCGGTTTAGCATGGCCTTTTCTCCAAGCAGCAGCTGAGTCAGTAGAAGCGGTTGATACTTTGGTGCAACTATTAATAGCAGAAATCTCTACAGTTCTCTTCTGTACTGGCAATGCCACCCTAACTCAGCTCAAGCAATCTAACGTCCTGCAGAAGTTAGCTTAACCGGGGAGAGGGAGCATCAACGTAATCACAAGACGCGGAGAACTCAACGTTCCTGTTATCTTGATAATCTAACTTACTTAGGTCTCCCATAAATGCTTACTTGGCGTTCCCATTTTCAACTCAAGGGAGTGTTAATTGTTTTTACAGCTATAATTGCCCTGTTACTGTTACTGAGTGCAACTCCTACTCAAGCTCACTTAACTGTAGGTACAACAAAAGCTCCTGTAGTCATCGATGGTAAGGTTTTATTTGAAGTCGGTGAATTGGAAGATTTCTCTGCTGAGGAGCGAGCAGAACAAGCTAACACTGTCTTAGATGAGGAAATTGAGTCTGGTAAGCCGATCCAAGCCAAAATCCTGATTAAGGATAAACTGCCTACTATCCGCATTAATGATCACCATCTCCTAACGGTTACAAAAGGGGACGTAATTTCAGGGGTAGAGCCAGCCGAATTGTCAAAAGACTGGCAGCAAAAAATTGAGAGTGGTATCGAGCAAGCGAAATACGAACGTACCCCCGCCTACCAAAGCCAAGCTCTCATCACTAGTTTAGGGGTTTTGGCTTTAGCGATCGCGACTCACTTTGGGTTATGGTGGCTCTGTCGCCATTTACCTTCCCAATGGGTGAGATGGTTGGGACGTGCCTCCACTTCCCACGATCCTGGGAAAATAGTGAGTCTAGTACTAGTTTGTTTGCAACTAGGACTATGGGTCGGAGTCGTTTTTTATCTTACCGGACTCTTTCCTTGGTTCCGGCACTGGCGCTACTTATTAATTAGTAATTTTCGCGTTCCGATTTTTACCCAGAATGAGAATAGTTATTCCATTTGGGACTTATTGGTGATTTTGTTGGCAATCATCACTTTGTGGTTAGTAGTCCGATGGCTAACTCAGTTACTCAAAAAATCTCCTCTTTTACAAGGCGCAGACCGCGGTGTACAGGAAACAGTTGCTATTTTAGTTCAGTATATCCTTACTGGTCTTGGTCTAATTATCATCCTACAAATCCGTGGTTTAGATGTCAGTTCCTTAGCTATTTTTGCTAGTGTTCTGGGGGTAGGGATTGGCTTTGGTTTGCAAAATCTAGCCAACAACTTTGTTAGCGGTTTAGTAATTTTACTAGAGAGACCGATTCGTGTGGGGGATTTTGTCAATGTCGGAGACTTAGTGGGTACAGTAGAACGGATTGGCTCTCGCAGCACCGAGATTCGTACTTTAGACCAGGTAACAATTATTGTGCCTAATTCTCACTTTTTAGAAAAAGAGGTAGTTAACTGGAATCATGGAGATCCAGTTTCTCGTCTACATTTATCAGTAGGGGTTGCCTATGGATCTAATATCAAAAAAGTGCGTGCTGCTATTTTAGACGCAGCAATTCACCATCCCGAGGTTTTAGGTCATCCCCAACCCCAAGTCTGGTTTATGGGTTTTGGAGACAATTCTCTCGATTTTGAACTTCTGGTTTGGAATTGTGACCCTCCCCATCAATTCCGACTCAAAAGCGATCTTTACTATCAAATCGAAGCAAGTCTGCGCCGGTATGGGATTGAAATCCCCTTTCCTCAAAGGGATTTGAATGTGCGCTCTCCTCAACTTGAAGAGGCACTAGCTACTTGGATGAAGCAGCAATCTTCTCCACCAAAGCAACTTTATTACCCTGATGGTGTCAGAGTCATTGAAAGTTCAGATCCTGCCGATGCAGAAGAATTGATACCTGAGTATTTAATACCAACGGAACAGAAAAATCTTCTAGAGAGGGTTGATCTAGATGCTTTAGTTAAACAGATGCGTGGTGATGGTGGATTAGAGATTATAGATCGTAAGTATCGCCTGAAGTTTTACCGGAAGTGCTTTGTGGGTTTTGAGGCAGTCAAATGGTTAATGAAAACCCAAAAAGCTACCCAAGTAGAAGCGATTCGTTTAGGACAAATGCTGGTAGAACAAAAAATTATTCATCATGTTGAAGATCAGCATTCCTTTAAGGATGGATATTTGTTCTATCGTTTTTATATAGACGAAGATCTACAATCCCCTAATGGGACTTAAACAATATAGCAGTTCTCGCATCCGTGAGGTACAGATCCAATTCCCAATTCCCAATTCCCAATTCCCAATTCCCAGGCTCTTTGTACCTCATCTAAATGAGAAACGCTATATAATCTTTCAACAATCAACGACAAATCCCCATGATTAAAATCCTTCACTTATCTGATATCCACATGGGTAGTGGTTTTTCCCACGGTCAGATTAACCCAACCAATGGTTTGAACACACGATTAGAGGATTTTGTCAATACCCTATCTAAATGTATTGACCGCGCTATCTCAGAACCGGTCGATTTGGTTATCTTTGGGGGTGATGCTTTTCCCGACGCCACACCAGCTCCCTATGTACAAGAAGCTTTTGCAGGGCAGTTTCGCCGCTTAGTAGATGCAGATATTCCTACAGTTCTGTTAGTAGGAAATCATGACCAGCACTCTCAAGGTCATGGGGGAGCTAGTTTATGTATTTATCGTACCTTAGGAGTGCCTGGATTTATCGTCGGTGACAGCATCGACACTCACCATATCCAAACCCGCAATGGTTCAGTACAGGTAATTACCCTTCCTTGGCTAACTCACTCTACCCTACTGACTCGCCCGGAAACCGAAGGTTTAGCCCTAGCAGAGGTTAATGAGTTACTCATCTCACGGCTTAACCCAGTATTAGAAGGAGAAATCCGCCGACTTGATCCAGAAGTACCAACTATCCTCTTGGCTCACCTTATGGCAGACCGAGCTAACTATGGAGCTGAGCGCTTTCTGGCTGTGGGAAAGGGTTTCACAATTCCCCTTTCTCTACTAGCGCGACCCTGCTTCGATTATGTAGCCTTAGGTCATGTCCATAAGCACCAGAATCTCAATGAGTCTAATGACCCGCCAGTAATTTACCCTGGCAGTATCGAACGGGTAGACTTTAGTGAGGAAAAAGAGGATAAAGGTTATGTGTTGATTGAGTTAGAAAAAGGTCGTGTTGAATGGGAGTTTTGTCCTTTGTCGGTGCGATCTTTCTGCACTATTGAAGTAAATCTTTCAGAGGAGGTTGAACCCCAGAAATCTCTACTCAAAGCAATCAAAAGAAAGGAGATTAAAGATGCTGTAGTGCGGCTGATTTACAAGCTACGTTCTGAGCAGTTGGACTTAATTGATAACACTGCGGTACATCAGGCATTGAGTGAAGCACACAACTACACAATTCGTCCAGAACTAATCAGTCAGCTAGCGCGTCCTCGTTTACCAGAGCTTGGTGTTGGTAGTAGTATTGATCCAATAGAGGCGCTGAAAACTTATTTGAACAATCGGGAAGACCTCAGAGATATTTCCGCCGACATGATGGAAGCGGCACAATGCCTCCTTGCCGATAAGGATGATGACTTGTTAGGGCTTGCTGAATAAGTAACAAGTAACAAGTAAAAAGTAACAAGTAAGAAGGAATGAAGCATTTATCCTCGTTTTGAGCACTTCCATTCCCCAAGGTTACTCAGGGATTTCCCATGAAAGTGCAAGGAAAATAAGCTTCTATAGACAATTTCCTTGTACCATCGTAGGGAAACACCCGCTTAAATTCCGAATATGAGGTAAAAGTAAGCATATTTTTAAGAGCTACTTTCACTTCAATTAATTGCCTCAAAGAGTTGTGCAGCAAGCGATATTGGGAATTGGGAATTGGGAATTGGGAATTGGGAATTGGGAATTGGGAATTGGGAATTGGGAATTGGGAATTGGGAATTGGGAATTGGGAATTGGGAATTGGGAATTGGGAATTGGGAATTGGGAATCGGGAATTGGGAATCGGGAATTGCCAAGTAGCCATTAGCAATTAACCATTAGCCATTAGCCATTAGCCATTAGCCATTAGCCATTAGCCATTAGCCATTAGCCATTAGCATTAAACTTGAACATAGCAAACCTAAGCCAAGAATTAACCATGCCAGACCCCATCATGTTTCAAGAGGATGCCTATGTGGTTCTCGAAACTAACCAACCAGAAGTCTTTCTGACAGCAGCCGAGCTACTCGAAAAACTAAAGGTAATCTTAGCAGCTCGGCAAGAGGATTTGCCTAGAGAATTACAACATTTGACTTCTGTAGAGGAGCAAGCTCGGTACTTGATGGAAAATTCCTGCGAGTTAGATGTTGATCCTGGAGAGTATTTACAGTGGTACGTTGTTCGGCTAGAAAAGTAGATACAGCGTTTTTCATTTATATGAGGTACAAAGAGCCTGGTTTTTGGGAATTGGGAATGGGGAATTGGGAATTGGGAATAGGATCTGTACCTCACTAGACTAAGAAATGCTGTACTTAGTAACGCTGCGCGGAATTAAGAATTCAGAATTCAGAATTCAGAATGCTTATAGAGTAAGGATTCTATCGCTCTCTTTCCTAGTGGGTTATTTTCGCCGCGCTGCACTCAGCCGTAGTTAAATACTAGATAGATAGCTTAGGTATAAAGAACTTGATCGAAGCCCAAGAATTCGTAGAAGCAGCAAGTAAGAAAGGATTTGGGTGGTACACTGGTGTCCCCTGTTCCTTCCTCACTCCGTTTATTAACTACGTAATCGATGATAATCAACTCACCTACATATCATCGGCAAATGAAGGGGATGCTCTAGCTACTGCTGCTGGTGCGGTAATTGGTGGCAAGCGAGCCGTGGTAATGATGCAGAACTCTGGTTTAGGTAATGCTATTAATCCCCTTACTTCCCTCGCCCATATATTTCGTATACCACTCCTGATAATCTGTACCTTGCGGGGTGATCCGAATCTCCAAGATGAGCCACAACACCAACTGATGGGGCAGATTACAGGTAAACTGTTGGAAACGATGAAAGTGCCTTGGGAATTCTTTCCTACAGAAACGGCAGAGCTCGAACCGGTTCTCCAACGAGTAGAAGACTATTTTAAAAGAGAAAATCGACCTTATGCCTTGATTATGCGCAAGGGAACTGTTGCTCCCTACACCCTCAGTAACAAGGAGCAAGGGGAGGTAAGGGGTGAACGAAAAAACAGTTGGGGAAAAGAGTCAGTAGACACGGAGACGCGAGACGCACCAGACGCGGAGAATGAAAATGCCACCCAAAATTTTGCTCACCCGGAGGTAAGTAACAATATTAGTACTGTAGATGCTCAGCACAACTTTTTTCAGAGCCACGGTAAAGAGCGCATCAGCCGTAATGGGGCATTAAGTCGGATTGTTGAGCTAACTGAACCAGAAAATACGGTAGTAATTGCCACTACTGGATACACTGGACGGGAACTGTTTGCTTTAAGCGATCGCAACAATCATCTATATATGGTAGGTTCGATGGGATGTGCTTCATCTTTAGGACTAGGACTTGCTCTGGCTCGTCGAGATCTTCAGGTAGTTGTGCTCGATGGGGATGGTGCAGCTCTTATGCGTATGGGTAACTTTGCTACTATCGGTGCTTATGGAGGTTCCAACCTCACCCATATTCTCCTGGATAACGAAGTCCACGATTCCACCGGCGCTCAAGCTACTGTTTCAGCTGGGGTTTCTTTTGCTAAAATTGCCCAAGCCTGTGGTTATGCTCCTACTTTAGAAGGGGATGACTGCTCTTTGCTAGATGCTCTATTGGCTGCCGACTCCAACCAAAAGCCAAAATTTGGTCATCTGAAGATCCGCTCCGGAAAACCCAAAAACCTGCCCCGACCTAGCTTATCACCTGAAAAGGTTTTGCAACGCCTAATGATTCATATTGGTTCTAGGATGGCTAATGGCTAATGGTTAATTGCTAATTGCTAATTGCTAATTGCTAATTGCTAATTGCTAATTGCTAATTGCTAATTGCTAATTGTTGGTCTTACATTAAGCATTATTTAGGGTTTGCTGTATAAGTGTGGAAGCTATGCCAGAAAAGGCTTTCAATCATTTTTTTCGAGCCCAAGTGCAAGGAAATGGTATCTTTTAGTTCAAAAACCTTGCACCACTTGTGGACAATCCTTAACACCTACCACCTCTTTACCTCACCTAACACCTAACACCTAACACCTATGGAACCCGAAAATTACGACTTATTCAGCAAGCCCTATTTAGGGTTTGTTGCACGAGTGTGGAAGCTGTGCTTTCAGTCATTTTCAGCTTTTAAAAGTGCAAGAAAGTTGTGTCTTTTGGTTCAACATTCTTGCACTTTCACTCCTTTAATTACTCATTACTCATTACTCATTACTCATTACTTCAAAACCCTAATCAATCGACTTATTCAGCAAGCCCTATTTATTTTATGATCTTACTTAATCCTGGTCCTGTCAATCTTAGCGATCGCGTGCGCAATGCCTTGTTAAGTCCGGATTTGTGCCATCGGGAAGTAGAGTTTTCCCAACTCCAGCAAACCATCCGCGAAGGGTTACTCCAAGTCTACAACCTGAACCCTGATAACTGGGCAGCCGTACTATTAACTGGTTCTGGTACCGCAGCGATGGAAGCAATGATTACCAGTCTTATCCCCACCAACGGTAAACTACTGGTAATCGAAAACGGTGTTTATGGTGAACGCCTCTCCAAAATTGCCGACATTCACGGTATTGAATATCTAACACTCCAGCATCCTTGGGGGGCTCCAATCGAACTGAAGTCCTTAGAAACCTGCCTTGATAATCACCAAGACATCACCCACATAGCAGTTGTTCATCATGAGACTACCACGGGTCGCCTCAATAATCTGAGCCAGCTTACCCCCATTTGTCAAGAGCGTAACATCCACCTACTAGTAGATGGTGTAAGTAGCTTCGGTGCAGAAGAACTGGATTTCGAGTCTTGGCACATCAGCGCTTGCGCCGCTACTGCCAACAAATGCTTACATGGTGTTCCCGGCACATCTTTTGTCATCCTGCGGCGGGATGTACTACCGTCGGTAGATACGAAAAAACGCACCTTATATCTAGATTTAGGAACCTATTGCCAAAAGCAAGATCAAGGAAGTACTCCGTTTACCCAGTCAGTACAAACATTCTATGCTTTAGCAGAGGCTCTAGCAGAACTACAAGACGCAGGTGGCTGGCAGCAACGTCAGCAACATTATAGTGAACTGATGGGTTTGGTACGTCAAGGTCTAATGGCGATGGGAATGGAGCCATTGCTTCCTGAGGGAGCTTCATCCGTCGTACTCAATGCCTTTTACCTACCACAAGGGTTGAGCTACGAAAAATTTCACGACCAACTCAAAGAAAACGGCTATGTGATTTATGCTGGTCAAGGGAACCTGGCAAGCTCCTTATTCCGAGTATCTACTATGGGTGCGATTACTCGTACTAACATCGAAAGATTTCTCACCGTTGTACAAGATCTGCTCTAGTCCTTTGTCAATTCCCAATTCCCAATTCCCAATTCCCAATTCCCAATAATTAAATGTTTGTCAATTCGCAAGTTGGAAATCTTACAGAGCCTCTGAGCGGCAGAAAATGGGATCAGCAGATGATCCGGCATCAGGTTGCTCAGCGTATCACCTACTATCAGCAGCAAGGGATGAGTGCCTCAGACAGAGTCTTTGTGCATTACGGCAATCAACTTGAGTTCTTCGTTGATCTTTTGGCTATTTGGAGTCTCGGTGGCTGTGTTATACCCATAGACTCACGGCTGACAACATTTGAAGTTGAAACCTTAGCCCGTGCTGCTACACCTCGCTTCTCTTTATGGTACGGAGCTGTAGACGAATCCATAAGTGCTTGTCTTGTAGCACTAGACGTCAAGATTTTAGAAACTTCCCATGCCTTCACAGAGGAAAGTGGTACTGAAGTGCGATCGCTTGCTGGTAGCCCACTTTTATTAGATCAAGCTGCTTTAATCTTATTTACTTCTGGAACTACCGGTCAACCAAAAGGTGTTGTCCACACTCACCGCTCACTGCGCGCTCGTTGGCTAACCTTACAACAAAGCCTAGGCTTGGAAAAGTACCGCCGTACTCTTTGTTTACTTCCCACCCACTTTGGTCATGGATTGATTTGTAATTGCCTCTTCCCTTGGCTCTCAGGTCAGGATCTGTTCATCGTACCACCCTTTAAACCAGAACTGATCTTACAGCTAGGAACGCTGCTAGATGAGCATGAGATTACCTTTATGTCTTCAGTTCCCTCAGTTTGGCGTCTGGCACTGAAGATGGCAAAACCACCTCAAGCCAAAACCTTGGAACGGGTTTTTTGTGGCTCCGCACCCCTCTCCGCTTTCCTCTGGGAGGAGATACAGCAATGGACGGGAACCAAGGAAGTTATGAATTCCTACGGTATCACTGAAACCGGAAGCTGGGTAGCCGGTACTACTGTACCAGACTTCACTCCAGAAGATGGCTTAATTGGCAAACCCTGGGGAGCAGTAGTGAAAATTCTCAAAAGTGCCAGCACAGAAAATCCGCCTTGGATGCAGGAGGAATGTGCTCCTGGTGAATCGGGATATATTTGGCTTAACACACCAGCTTTGATGCAAGGGTATTTTGGTAGAGATGACTTAACTCGTCAGGTTGTTAGTCAAGGCTGGTTTATGACTGGGGATATCGGCTTTATTGATGATCGTGGTTTATTATACCTCCGGGGTCGTGAGCGTGAGGAAATTAATAAGGGAGGGATGAAAGTGTATCCCGGCGATGTTGATGCCGTTATCGAAAAATTTGAGGGAGTTAACGATGTTTGCACCTTCGGGATAACCGATGATCCTCTGTATGGTCAAAATGTTGGTGTAGCCTTGGTCATCAAAGAAGCCAATAATGAGATAATTCGTAATCTGTATGCTTGGACCAAGCAAAATTTGGCTAAATACCAGATGCCTACTCGCTGGTATTTGTTAGAGTCTATCCCCCGTACTTCTCGTGGGAAGATAAATCGGGCTAAAGTCGCCGAAACTTGCACTACTGTTACTCCCATGGATCTACGCCAGCTGTTGCAGGAAGATTGAGCAGTGAGGTAGTCTACCAAGGAAAGTTGACAAGATACTATTTATGTCTTTAGATGAGCGACTTGTGGCATTTTTAGAAGAGTTAGATTGGGAAGAAAACTGTGAGTTGAAAGCAGATACATCCCTGATAAAATCTGGTCTTTTGGATTCATTAAATTTATTTAAACTAGCTGCATGGATTCAGGAAGAAATTAGTAGTCAGATAGATTTAACAGAATTTAACCTTGTAGAAGAGTGGGATACGATAACCGACATCTTGAAGTTTATTGAAAAGCATCAGTTTGCTTGTCAACCCTTGAAGGAGCGGGGCTTATAGCGGTTGATGCTAACGAACAGAGTGAAAAAGATTTTGCTTCCTACTCCTTTACCGCACAATTTTTTGATATACTGAGTAATCACGCGGATGTGGTGGAATTGGTAGACACGCACGCTTGAGGGGCGTGTGGCGTAAGCCTTGCGAGTTCGATTCTCGCCATCCGCATCTGGAAGCAGCGGAAAGCTCATCCCTTGTATGGGATGCGAAAGATAGTAGTCCGCTGCTTTGTTATTACAAAATTTCGCTCACCCCCTACAAGGAATTGTTTTCTCCATTGCTTTTTGTAACTCTCTCATTACGATTGGGATCGCCGAGGCGACCGGGGGAGTGAGTTGTACTAAAATCTACATTAGGTGAGATGCCCCATGCTTGGGATAGTTTTCCTAGTAACTCATCTTGCTGTTTCCGTAAGGTGAGGATATCACCACTGTTGTTGTTGATAATGGCAAAACAAACTGAATTGTGCTCGCGGGTTGGCATGATGCCAGCCAAAGCACTTACTTGGTTGAGAGTTCCGGTTTTAACAGCACTACCAATAGGAATGTTCCGATCTTCCATCGTTCCCTCTGTGTCACGTCCAGCAACTGGGAATAAATCGGCAACGGTGAGTTGATGGGGTTGGAGAAAATGTTCCATTGCTATCAGCATGGCACAAGCAGCACGAGGAGAAATCCGATTGGCGACACCTAAGCCAGAACCATTAATCAACTGAATTTCGGTAGGGGGAACATTAGCTAACTTTGCTGCTGCTTGGGAGACATTCTGAGCACCGCCGACAGCATCTGCCAACATTTGGGCAAGAACGTTGTTGCTGTAGATATTCATCTCCCGCAGGATATCAGTTAAGGATAGGGAACGGTGACGCAACAGCAAGAATGCTTCGCTAATGGGAGTAGTAGCTACTTTCACCTCGCCAGTAATTTCTACTTGTGGTTTTGGGGTTCCTAGGGGCATTTCGTTATACTGCTCAGCAGCAGCGGCTGGCAAACTTCTACTGTCTAATCCTTGCTTGAGGAGTTGACCGGCAGTTGCAGGGTTTTTCTTAAAGTTCATATAGAAATCACCAGCAATCACCAGGTTTCCTTGAACACGATTGATACCTAGCTCCTGAAGGCTGTTACCCAAAGCGATCGCTTCTTCCCAGACAAAGAAGGGGTCACCACTGCCAGTAATCACTAAATCTCCCTCCAATATCCCATCCTTCACCGGTGCAGTAGCACTAACTAAAGTTTCAAACTGATGATTGGGAGCCCATTTAGACAATGCTGCTATAGTAGTAGCAATTTTAGTGAAGGAAGCCGCAGATAAAGGCACTGTATCCTGGTTTGAGGCAAGCTTTCTCAATCCAGACTGCATCCATATCCCTTGGTTTTGTTCTTTTGCCCCTCTCCTACTCAAGTCTTGGAGATATTGGCGCATAATGGCTTCCGCAGTAGCATCTGTCTCAGAGGGTAGTTTAAATAAATCTAGCTCACTCCAAGCTAAAGTTTGGGCTGCCATTGGAGTTGCTAATTGCAATCCCACAATTTTGAACAATACAGCGACCAAGCCGAAGGTTACTAATCCAGCACCCAATCTATTTAACATCACCATCTCTCTTTTACTTTGCTGTAGCCCTGATTACACAAGTTAAAGTTGCCTTAGGGAGTATTTTCAACAAACATAAAGTTTAAGTTACTTGAAGTGCTTCTGGTAAAATTTTGAATGTTTATATAACTTTGAGCAATGGCATCGACTCGCGCAAGGATTGCAATTGACGCAATGGGAGGGGATCACGCCCCTGGAGAAATCGTTGCTGGAGCTATTAGGGCACAGGCTGAATTGGGGGTAGAGATTTTGTTGGTGGGTGATCCTCAACAAATAGAACCTTACCTCGAACAACACACCGGTTCTTACAAACTGGAAATCGTAGCTGCTGAAGATGTCATTGCCATGGATGAGGAGCCTTTGGTGAGCTTGAGGCGAAAGCCTAAGGCTTCGATCAATGTGGCGATGAACTTAGTCAAGCAAAAGCGTGCTGATGCCGTAGTTTCCGCAGGTCATTCTGGGGCAGTGATGGCAGCTGCTCTACTCCGTTTACGTTGCCTAAAAGGCATTGATCGTCCAGCAATCGGTGCTGTTTTTCCGACAATGGTGGCCGGTAAACCAGTAATTGTCTTGGATGTGGGAGCGAATGTAGATTGTAAACCTAAATATTTGGAGCAGTTTGCCGTAATGGGAACGGTATATAGTCAATATGTCTTGGGTATTAGCGAACCCAAAGTAGGACTGCTCAATATTGGGGAAGAAGATTGTAAAGGTAATGATTTAGCCATCCGCACTTACCAGCTGCTGCAAGAGAATCCTAGAGTTGATTTTCTTGGTAATGCTGAAGGTAGAGATGTTCTCTCAGGTACTTTTGACGTGATTGTATGTGATGGCTTTGTTGGCAATGTTTTACTCAAGTTTGCCGAAGCAGTAGGAGAAATTCTGCTGCAAATGCTCCGAGAGGAATTACCTCAAGGATTACGAGGACAGCTAGGTGTAGGGTTCCTCAAACCCAACCTCAAACGACTGAAGCAGCGCATTGATCATGCAGAACATGGAGGAGGACTGCTCCTAGGGGTAGCAGGAATTTGCATTATTAGTCACGGTAGTTCCCAAGCTCCGTCGATTTTTAATGCTATTCGTTTAGCCAAAGAGGCTATTGATAACCAGGTACTAGAGCGAATTCAGTCCCAGAATTTACCCTCTGTGTCTTCATCACTTGTTAAGGATCAATAACCAAAAGCACCCTTTGACTTTGAGTTTGGTGCATATTCCAGCAACCAACGGAGAATTGTCTTGAATCAACTAGGGATAGGCATTGCTATTACTGGGAGTGGTTCTGCAACGCCAGAAGTGACTCTCGATAACTATCAACTCAGCCAGATAGTGGAAACTTCTGATGAGTGGATTACGGCTAGAACAGGAATTAGGGAAAGGCATCTAGTAGGTGCAGAAGGTAGTTTGAGGGCAATTGCTACAACAGCAGCTCAAAGAGCGATCGCGATGGCGGGACTTGCCCCAACTGACCTGGATCTAATTATTCTGGCAACTTCGACTCCAGATGACTTGTTTGGTAGTGCTAGCCAAGTTCAAGCATCCCTGGAAGCATCAAAGGCGGTTGCTTTTGATTTAACCGCAGCTTGCTCTGGGTTTGTTTTTGGTCTGGTAACAGCATCTCAGTTTATCCGGACTGGAGTTTATCAGAATGTCTTACTGATTGGGGCTGATATTCTTTCTCGGTGGGTAGATTGGTCTGACCGGACTACCTGTGTCTTATTTGGGGATGGTGCTGGAGCTGTAGTCTTACAAGCTAATGAGAGTGATCACCTGTTAGGGTTTGAACTCCGCAGTAATGGCACTCAAAATAGTTGTCTTCAGTTAGATTACACATCACAAAATAAAGAAATTGTCAAGGGTGTTGTTGTTGGGCAGGGTACTTATCGACCAATTGCCATGAACGGTAAGGAAGTTTATCGTTTTGCGGTGCAAAAAGTGCCGGAAGTTATAGAAAAGGCTTTATTTCGGGCAAATATCACTGCGGAGGAAGTAGATTGGTTACTGTTACACCAAGCTAATCAGCGGATTCTTGATGCAGTTGCTCAACGACTGGGTATTTCTAAGGAAAAGGTTTTGAGTAATCTTGCTCATTATGGTAATACCTCAGCAGCTTCTATTCCCCTAGCACTAGATGAAGCGGTGCGGGAGGGTAAAATTCAACCGGGAGATGTGATTGCTACTGCTGGTTTTGGTGCAGGCTTGACTTGGGGTAGTACTATTTTTCGCTGGGGTAGGACTTCATAGCTCCCCGACTTCTTTGTTGAAGAAGGTGATTAACCAAGGCAAACCCGAAGAAGAAGTCGGGGATCTTGCTTTTGGTTGCGATCGCCTACCTGTTGGCTTTGATTTTCTGCTATTATATTTAAGAATGGGGTAGGTGTGCGCCTATAGAGGTGGTCCTCTATCAGTAAGGAATAGAGTTAATCTAGAATCTCAATTTACGTGGCATTTGTAGATGAGGAATTAAACCACAAAGGCACAAAGGACACAAAGGGAAGAGAAAGTTGAGATCGCTAATAGTTCCCAGGCTTCTTGATTAACGAGCAGTTGCAGAAGGTTTAAGACGACGCCATATTAATGTTACAACTACACCAGAAGCAGGACTATATTGATTTTGCTTTACCCATGCCTGAGAACAATCCAGATATCCTCGCACAGAATCGTCGTATTAACGAACTTACACGAAAATTCGGCAAGCTGGAGATGAGCATAAATACTTTGGAACAAGCTATTGAACCTCAAGGCTGGATTAGTCAAGCTTTTGAGAAGGTTGAAGAACATCTTGATGAACAAGATCGAAAAATCAATCGTTTAGAGCAAAATATGAATCACAATACATAAATGAAGTTGAGGCTCTTGAGCTTGTTGAGTAATTATTTTTATGGAGACTAATAAAATAAACCACAGAGGCACAGAGGGCACAGAGGATGGGACTGAGCAATAATGCTGAAGGTTGGTTGAAGCAGGCTAAGGAGCAGTTTGAAGCGGGAGATTTTGAAGGTGCGATCGCAAGCACCAGGAATTGGGCAAGGCTGGGTGGCTAAATTAGCATTATCAGATTTTTTTGACTATTGGCGTTTGGGCATCAATCAAGCTGTATTTCGGACAAAATGAGGTGATCTATGAAAGTAGAAGAAGCTCTTAAAAAACTTAATGATGTTCATCTGGTAGCTGAATTTGTTGGAGGCCCCGATAGACGCATTATTGGTGGTACTGAAAGAACCAATGAACTTGGTTTCAATGTCTATAGTGACTCATTCGCCATTTATCAAGAAGGTGATACTTGGTTAGTTGTTATTACTGGTCCCGGACATCTAGATACTACCAAGCGGACAGCTACATTGGCTGAAGCAATCAGTCAAACTTGCCAATTGTACGAGGTTCAAAAAGCTAAGATTGCTCCTTGATAAAAATACCAATAGAGGCACAGAGGACAATAGCTCCCTGACTTCTTTATTGAAGAATTGGCTCACGCGATCGCGCTAAAATCAGACTATAGTAATATTGATTTTGCTTTACCCATGCCTGAGAACAATCCAGATATCCTCGCACAGAATCGTCGTATTAACGAACTCACACGAAAATTCGGCAAGCTGGAGATGAGCATAAATACTTTAGAACAAGCTATTGAACCTCAAGGATGGATTAGTCAAGCTTTTGAGAAGGTTGAAGAACATCTTGATGAACAAGATCGAAAAATCAATCGTTTAGAGCAAAATATGAATCACAATTTTGCCGAACTTCGTAGTTCTCTTAACCACATTATTGATCATCTGACTAAGATTTCGGATCTCCCCGAAGAATAGAGATAAGGAGAAGAAGGGAGATAATAATTATAGAGAACGCAATCTTCTATACAGCAAGCCCTAATTACGACACATAAATGAAGTTGAGGCTCTTGAGCTTGTTGAGTAATTATTTTTATGGAGACTAATAAAATAAACCACAGAGGCACAGAGGGCACAGAGGATGGGACTGGGTAATAATGCTGAAGGTTGGTTGAAGCAGGCTAAGGAGCAGTTTGAAGCGGGAGATTTTGAAGGTGCGATCGCTTCTTATAATCAGGCTCTAGAAATTAAGCCTGATAACCATCATACTTGGTACGATCAGGGTCGGACACTGGATCAATTAGGACGATATGAAGAGGCTATAGCCTCTTTAGACCAAGCTATACAAATTAAACCTGATTGGCATCGGAAGAGCACCAGGCTGAACTC